>NZ_JAUBRH010000065.1:0-33730 GCF_036701775.1 Microcoleus sp. N9_A2
GAATTAAATAACTTACATTTTTAATTTTTATTGTGGGATGGGCGTCCCGCCCGTCCAAAAAGGCCGGGGGGGACGCCCATCCCACAAACTTGTGGAAGTTATTTAATTCTCATTCCTAGGGTGCGCGCGGAGAACTATGTATTTGAATATTGCGCGCAATTTCTAACTAACAGTAGGGCGCGCACTGCACACCGTATATTTAAATGCTACGCGTAATTTATAACTTAGGAATGGTAGATTAGGAAATAGACACAAAAAGCCAACACCTATACTAAATATAAGAAAGACATTCAACAGCCATGAAAAATCAACTCGATCGCCTAAAAAAGTTTTTAGGTATCCTCTGTGCGATCGCCTCAATAATTATATTATTCCAATCGGCAATACCTGGTGTTTACGCCACGGTTGTTGCACCGGAAGGCTCAACCATACCACAAACCACCATAGCTTTTGTGCCCAACATACCGGGCGGCGGATTAGATTTTCACGAAGCAGCAGGAGGACACACTTTAGAGAGACACGTTGGGAAAACAGAAGCACAACTAGCACAGCGACTCGCAAGCGAAACGAGAATTTCTGCCGCATCTTCTTTTAGTGACCGTTCCGTCGCCGAAGCGGCTATTGGGGAAGCAATGAACAGAAATCAAAGTGCGATCGACTCCTGGGTGAAAAGTCGCGGCAACCGTTATACGATCGACTACAACGCCAACAGAATAATTGGCATTACTCTGCGTCGCCGCGCATCCAAAGCAAATTCAGCATCTCGCCTGAGAATCGTCCTCCAGCGCAGCGCCAAATTACCTCCCGGATACTTTATTCTCACAGCCTATCCCGAATGATAAATCAATTTCCTCGTTTAACCCAATTTTTCAGTTCCTACTTTCACCAAGACTGGCCGTTAGAAGCTGACACTCCCAGCGATGTAGTGAACAACTACCGCAGCAGCGAACCGCCCGCAAGTGTTGAAGCTGCATCGCAAGAGCTCAGCAAACTGCTCGAAATGCCGATCGCCCCAGCCGACTTAGAAACATTCATCCTTGATGAATTAGGGTGTTACTACGACCCACAATCCGAAAATCAAACAGTCCGAGAGTGGTTGGAATCGGTGCAAAAATCTTTGAATAATCCCAGATAAAATCTATATATTTGTAAGGACACGGCCGTGCCGTGTCCCTACAAATTGTCCGCAATTCAATAGGATTGCTAGCTCACTTGCTAACCGTCAATAAGTAGCCTTCGTGGACGTTGAAATTAGGGATAACATAAGCCAAGCTGCCACTCCCCACTGAAAAAATTTCTTCTTTAACGGTGACAAGCTGTGGCACTGCTCCTTCTTGATTGTTGGGAATTTTTTCTAATTTTAGAGTAATTTTCTGACCTCTTTGAATACCTAGCTGCTCCAAATTGCCGAGGGTTAATGTTACCGTTGTTGCTGAGGAAAAATTGGGGTCGAAATAACCTAAAAGTATCTGTGCTTTACCTTCAGGATTTGACTTGCTGGCTAAAGCGACAAGGCGATTGTTATTTGACCAACTCCGCACCCGCGAATTAACTCCCTCAGCATAAGCTTTGTAAGTCCACCAAGCTGCTCTCGGTTCAAAAGTATTAGGCGTGACCATCCCACTCAGCGTATTGTTGAAGCAATTGCTAACTTTATTTGGCCCTTTACTCTCCCAACAAGCTCTGCAAGCACCGTCAGCTTTTGCATACTCTAAGTTATACAAATAACCTAAGATTTCCCCCGGCTGGTACTGCGCTAAGTTCCCGACAATTTCGTTGACGTAAATTTTTTGCAATTTCAGTTCCTTGTAAGAGGGACTTTGCTGAAAATTGCGTTTAGCCTCAATTACGTGATCGTCAACAAATAAAATCATCGTGTCGTTGAGTTCGTGCCATGAGAGGAAGTTTACTTCAAGTTTGTTAGCCTTGCAGTAATCCAAAAAAGCGGCGAGATATTCTTTGCTGTAGTGGCCGAGGCTTGGCCCGCCAATCATTGCTGACGGTCCCAATTCTTCTCGCAAAATTTTGTAAGCTCTTTTGTAGGTTTCAAAGAATTGTTCTCTGCTTCCATTCCAAAACGGATTTTTTAGATCTGGTTCATTCCATACATCCCAAATAATTTTTTTGCCTTTATTTTGCTGGGCTAACTGTCGGATGAATGCTTCCCACGCAGGGTAGTTTTGATAGGGCCACCCATTGGGATTGCTACCGTAGCCCCACAAGTCGCTAACGACTAACTGAAACTCGGCTCCGCTGGCGATTACTCGATCATAAATATCGAGTCTCCCCGCCCGCCAAAGTTTGGGCTGCAAGGGTTTGATCGAGCTATCCGGCGGTTTTGCGGTGTCGATTCCGTGCAGGATGCCACTCATGGAAATTGTACCGGTGGCTGGCTGTCCAAAATCTACTGTAACGTTCGATCGCACTTGGGCGATCGCTCTTGGCTGTCCCCAATACGCTATTAACAGAACAGTGACAATAGCTAAACCAATTGGCAGCAGTTTATTAATCCGTGGGAACTTGAATGTAAATTGCATATCTTTTCTGTGGTTGATGTTTTGTGGAATGGGCCGGAGAGCCCGTTCCTAAGAATGCTGCAAGAGCTCAGTTTTAACGAACAGATGAAAACACTTCAAAACCCTGTATGGATTCTATCACTTGTTGCCACGAGCGGGAGTTTATCAGCTCGTTGGTATCGAACGGAACTCCTTTCTCGGAAGCAAAAATACCAAAATTTTTCACCCAATCAAAGATAGTTTCTGTAGTAAAATAAGGCGTGCAAGCCCAAGCAGATTGCAAATTATTCACCATCTCGGACATATCTCCGTTATTGTAAGCATCCCAAGCTTTCCACACTAAATAATAGTATTTCAGCAGTCTATCCACTTGCTGTACCTGCTTTTTGAGTTTCGGACTAATAGAGAAACTGTCGATCTCAGGGTCGCTTACAAATGCCTGTTCAATTATTTCTCCATATTCCCGAAGCATCCGTTCTTCTTTGAAGAGTTCTTGGGCTCGCGCTTTGCACGCTTGTCCTGCAAGTCTACGCGATTCGGGATTTTCTGCCCATATTTCTACCGTTTTTATCAATTCTTTTACTGTGCCTTCGGGGTCGATTGTAGGATCGGGCAGTAACTTTCCCGTATCTCCCAATTCTTCAGGAATCCCGCTGACTGCTGTGGCAATTATGGGCAATCCTTTCGCCATTGCTTCCATAATTGCTAGCGGCATCCCCTCAGCTTCGGAAGATAAAATAAAGATGTCGCTGGCGTCTAGCCAATCGGCAATATCCCAGCGCTGTCCTAAGAATTTAACCTGTTCTTCTACTCCCAATTTGCTCACAGTTGCTCTTAGTTCAGGTTCCAGATTGTCGTGAGTAGTAGACCCAGGCCCGGCCCAAACAAAGTAAATTTGGGGCCAAATTGGACGATTTTTCAATTGCGCGATCGCCTGCAATTGATACTGATATCCTTTAATTGGAGTCAATCTCGCCGCCGTGAAACAAACAACAGCATTTTCGGGGATTCCTTGTTCTTGACGCAGGCGTTGGCGAGTGGAAAGATTCTGCGGCTCAAAATAACTATTTGGTCTGCCATAATAGATTACTTTTCCTCGTTCGAGACGCGCTTTAAATAGACTTTGGAACAAGTTTAAATTCTCGTGGGAAACTGCTACTGCTGCTTTCGCTACCATGTACTGGTAGGCAACTGCATCGAAATAGGGAATTTGATCGCCGCGATCGAAGGTTTCATAATTGCGATTGATATAACCCAGACTGATTATGTATGGTATATTTTGCTCGATCGCAACTTGTTTAGCTGCAAAGTTAGCCATCGGCCAGCCGTCACTAAATATAATTAAATCCGGTTGAGCCTGGGCGTAAATCTTTTTAGCATCATCCAAATTGTAAGCAATTCGCAAAAACTCTTTCATCGTATCGAACTCTAGCCAAATATGTTCGATACCTAGCTGTTTTTGTTCGGTAATTAAAGGGTTAGAAGCTTGACTTTGAACGCTGGTAACTCGGTAGCCATCCTCCGCTAATTTACACATCAGCGAGTGGTTGAACTGAGCCAAACCGCCGACTCCTGAGTCTTCTGTGTACAGGAGTACGTGCTTTGTTTGCTGCCGATAAATCGAACTAGGAGCCGATTGAAACTGATAAGGATTGTTAGCTGCGATCGCCACTATGTCTTGCCATTCCTGTAAATTGGTTAAGGCATAGGCATCAAAGTTGTAGCCGTACTGTTCTGAAACACCCTTAAAAGTTTCCAGCCAATTAAAAACAGTTTCAGTGCCTGTCAAATGAGTGTAATACAGAGATTTTTCCAGACATTCGACCATTTCTGGCAAATATCCGTCGCGGTACATCCGCCATGCTATCCATACGAAACACTTGTAACGTTCCGCCCGTTTCAAGTCGCGGATGTGCTGAGGCAAATCTGGCCGCGCGAAAAATTGCTCCATCAAAATTTCCGTATTTTTCATTAATTTGCAGCCGTTAGACATGATATTGCTTTCGTGCTGACGATAGCAGGTTAATATCTCTTTTAACCAAACTGACTTGCAGCCTTTTAAAGCTAAACGTAGCACAAAATCTAAATCTTCGGTTGGCGGCAAGCGATGATCGAAACCTCCTAAGCGTTCCCACCACTCTCGCCGCAGCATCATGGCGCTGGGACGCACTGATTTGTAGAAAACAAAGGCTTCTAAATCTAATTTTGGTGCTTCTTCCCAAGGCTTTACTCCATAGATGCCTTTCTCGTTTTTGTCAACAATAACCCAACCTGTTTGCACCATATCTAATGTGGGGTCAGCGTCAAAGCAAGCTACTTGTTTTTCTAGTTTTTCGGGTAAGAAGAAGTCGTCAGCATCTAGAAAAGCTAAAAATTCCCCTTTGGCTAACTTGCAAGCATGATTTCGAGCAATTGCTGCTCCTTGGTTATCTTGATAGATGTATTGAATTAAATCTAGGTAAGGTGCTAAAACTTGGCGAGTGTTGTCAGTTGAGCCGTCGTCTACGACGATAATTTCCCAGTTTTGATAAGTCTGACCCAGAACACTCTCTACGGATCTGACAATGTAGCTATCGCAGTTGTAAGCCGGGATGATGACACTGACGCGCACTTTTTTGGGGGTAATAATACTAGCCATTAACTGTTTCCATTCTGGTAATTTTCTGAGAGAAATGGCATCGATACTGCAGCCGTAGGTCTTAGCAATTTCAGTGATGCGCTTTACCCAATCTGCTATAGTTGCTGTCAGGGAGTACGGGGTATAATCTAAAGATTTTTGCAAATAGTCAGTCATTTCTGCCGGATAGCCGCTGTAGTAAAGTTGCCACGCCATCCATGTCAGAGCTTCATACAACGCCTGCTTTTCTAATTGGCGAATGTCCTCTGGCAAGTCGGCTCTACTGAAAAAATTTTGCTTTAATTGAATACAAAGGTTTGCCTGTTTTAGCGCTCTCTGGATGGACACATTTTGCCCGTGCTGGCGGTAGCATACTGTCACTTGAGGCAACCAAGCAGCTTCGCAACCAGATAGTGCTAAACGCAAGATTAAGTCGGCATCATCTACTGAATCATACTGAGAATCAAAGCCACCGACTCGTTCCAGCCACTGCCGTGAAAACATCATGGCGCTGGGAAGTAGGGGCATATAAACAATCCAGGTTTTTAAGTCTAGCTGAGGCAAGTATTCCCAGGGTGTTACATCGAAAATACTTTCGCCTTGCTCTTTAACCATTCGCCAGCCACTATTAACAATTCCTCGTGATGGCTGAGCGTCAAATAACGCAACTTGCCCAGCTAACTTATCGGACAAGAAAAAGTCATCTTGATCTAAAAAAGCAATTAATTCACATCGGGATTCCTGAATTCCTCGGTTGCGGGCGGCAGCTACTCCTTGGTTTTCCTGATAAACATAGCGAATTTTGTCAAAATAAGGCTGCAATGCTTGGCGGGTGTCGTCGGTTGAGCCGTCGTCTACGACGATAATTTCCCAGTTTTTATAGGTTTGGCTGATGACGCTTTCTACCGCTTGCCCGATGTAGCGATCGCCATTATATGCTGGAATAATTACACTTACTCGCGGTGTCGAATTTGCCATTGACATGAGTTTTCTCGGTGATAAGGAAGGGTTCGGCAACGGATTCTGAAACGGATGTAACGGATGTAACGGATGTCAGACAGAAGGAAGTTCGGCAACGGATTATGTAACCGATGTAACGGATGTCAGGAAGAAGGAAGAAGGAAGATGCAATTCTACTGCTGACAGGAATCCCAATTTAAAATGTTAATCTGTTATTTTATCGTGCAGAAAATACAGATTCAACACCCTGTAAATCATAAACCAATTGTTGCCATTCTGCTGAATTAATTAGAGAATATGTATCTAAATTATGCCCTTTGGTTGACGAAAAATTTCCAAAATATTCTACCCAGTTTAATAGCGTTTCTGTACTCAAGAAAGGTGTGTACTTCAAAGATTTTTGAAGCGACTTCTGCATTCCGCTTAGATCTTCTTGACAGTAAGCCTGCCAAGCATTCCACACTAAAGAGCTGTAGTGCACCCGGTTTTCTATTTTCGCCATTGACCTCTGCACCTGTTTTTGAGTAACAAATTGATCTGTTTGACGATCGCAAAGTAAAGCTTTTTCGATCGCCTCCATCGACTCTGCTAACATCCGTTCCTCTTTAAACACTTTCTCGGCCCGCTGCTTGCAAGCTTGACCGATTTGATGGCGTAATTCTGGATTCATTGCCCAAGATTCTACAGTTTTCGCCAATTCCCTCGCGGTTCCCTCTGGATCGCTATTCGGATCGGGCAACAATTTCCCAGCATCGCCAAGCCCTTCAGGAATGCCACCCACCGCCGTTGCAACTACCGGCAATCCCTTAGCCATCGCTTCCATGACTGCAAGAGAAGGCGCTGCATCTGCCACAGAAGTCAAAATGAATATGTCGCTAGCATCCAGCCAATCTAGGATATCCCAGCGCTGTCCGATCGCCTTCACGCGATCGCTCACCCCTAACTCTTTAATAGTTTCCCTCAATTCTATTTCTACATTATCAGCGCTTCCCTCACCCGTTCCTGCCCAGACAAAATACAGTTTAGACCACACAGGAGACTGCTGCAACTGCTTGATTGCTTCAATCTGATATCGATGCCCTTTAATCGATGCCAATCGAGCAGATGTGAAACAGACAATCGCATCTTCAGGAATGTCTATTTCTTGTCGCAGGCGTTGACGAGCCGCAGCATTAGGAGGTGCAAAATATTTGGGAGAACGCCCCAAGTAAATTACTTGTCCTCGCTCTTTTGGCAACTTGAAATGTTGGCACAATAAATTCAAATGTTCGTAAGCGCCAACAATCAAGGCCCTAGCTTGCAGGCAGTGGTGAAGCACTCCTTCTACATAAGGCACTACATCCCCGCAGGCAAAAGTTGCGTGTTCTGGCATAACTAACCCAATCACCATCATGTATGGTATTCCCATTTCAATAACTACCTGTTTAGCTGCAAAATTGGAAAAGGGCCAACCATCGCTAAAAATAATCATATCGGGTTGATTGCTAGCAAAAAGCTCTCGTGCATCCTGAGTATTTCTTAACACCCGCTGTAAATCTTTATGGCCGCTAAAATCCAGCCACAAGTGCTCTATACCTAACTCTCGTTCTCGCTCCAGCAAGGGGCTAGTATGTTTGGTCTGCACGCAAGTGACTCGATAGCCTAATAAGGCTAACTGACAAAGAATGGCATGATTGTACTGCGCTAATCCTCCCACGCCCGGATCATCGGTGTTGTAGAGTAGAATGTGCGTTTCCCTACGGAATAGCTTCGCTTCACGCGCTTGTGAAGGTGTGGGAATAGAACTCTGTTGAGATTGGGGTGGATTAGTCATCACCATCAGAATTATCTCTTGCCATTCCGCTAACTTACTCAGCGAATAAGCGTCAAAAATTTCCCCATATTCTTCCGAAGCCATCTGAAAACTTTCTAGCCAATTCAAAACGGTTTTTGTGGGCGAAAAAGGCGTATATTGTAATGACTCTTCTAAACACTGTGCCATTTCTGCTAAATGGCCGTCGCGATACATCCGCCATGCCAGCCACTTTAAGCATTGATAGCGTTCCTGGTTTTTTAACTGCCGGATTGACTGAGGCAAATCGGGTCGAGCGAAGAATTTTTTCATCACAATTTCTATATTCTTCATTACGCGAAAACCGCTTGACATGAGACTAGAATTGTGCTGGCGATAACAGGTAAGAATCTCTTCTAACCAAACTGCTTTGCACCCCTTTAAAGCTAAACGCAAGGCAAAGTCTAAATCTTCTGCTAGTGGAAAGTGAGAATCGAAACCGCCCAATTTTTCCCACCACTTTCGGCGCAGCATCATCGCACTCGGTCGCACGCATTTATATAGAATAAAGCTTTCTAAATCTAATTTAGACGCTTGCTGCCCAGGCTTGACAGCAGAAATCTCTCGCCCGGTTTCATCGACGATCAGCCAACCTGTTTGCACCATATCTAAGGTGGGATCAGCCTCAAAGCAAGCTAGTTGTTTCTCTAGCTTGGATGGTAGGAAATAGTCATCGGCATCTAAAAATGCCAAAAACTCGCCTTGCGCTAGTTGGCAAGCAATATTTCTGGCGACTGCTACTCCTTGATTTTCCTGATATATGTAGCGAATTATGTCAAAATAAGGCTGCAATACTTGCTGCGTGCGATCGCTAGAACCGTCATCTACAACTATAATCTCCAAATTAGTAAAAGTTTGACCTAGGGCGCTTTCCACCGCTTGTACGATGTAGCGATCGCCATTATATACAGGTATAATTACGCTGATTAGCGGTGTTGGATTGACTGTTGACATTATTTAGCTCGCTGTTAACCTATTACTGTCTAGTTTATATTAATCTCGCGAACATTCAGCACTATTCTGTGCTCGCTAGCTCTACTTACAGAAACTTGAAGTTTGGCCAATTGTAGCATATAATCTTACATGGAATGATTACTCAAAAGGAAAAGAAAAAATGAATTCGGAAACAGCGCAGGTGAATTTTCAGCAACAGGCAGAACTTTATTTAGCTACAGGGAACTTTGAGCGGGCGATCGCACTTTGCCAACAAGTTTTGGCATCGGAACCCAACTCTGCAGAGACTTGCAAGACCTTGGGAAAGGCGCTGCAAGCTCAGGGTAAACTAGAAGACGCAAGGTATTGGTATAAAGTTGCGATCGCCCTGCAACCCGATTTTGCCGAAGCTTTTGCTAACCTCGGCACTCTCTGCGCTACATTGGAACAGTGGCAAGAGGCGATCGCCTGTTACCAAAAAGCCATCTCCCTGCAACCAAACTTTGCAGGATTTTACCGTAATTTGAGCCGGATATTTACCCAAGTCGGTCAAGCTGAAGAAGCAGCAGACTGTTGGTATCAAGCACTAATCGTGGAGCCGATAGAAATAGCAGAAGAATATCTCGATTTAGGTAATACTTTGCTTGCCCAAAATAAGCCAGAAAAAGCGCTAGTTTGTTACCACCGCACGATTTATTTAAACCCCAGCTTTTGCGAAGCTTATTGCAAAATAGCAGAAGCTGCTAGCGAGTTGAAACAGTGGGACGAAGCTATTGTTAACTACCGCAAAGCTATTCAACTCCAGCCGGAGATTTCGGAGTTTCATTACAAATTAGGCCATGTTTTGCAAGCTAAGGAACTCTGGCGCGAAGCGGAGGCTGCCTACCGAAAAAGTATTGATTTAAATCCCAATTCTTTTTTGTCATACTACAACTTAGGCAGCGTACTGCTCAATTTAGAAAAATGGCAAGAAGCTGCGATCGCCTACCGCACGGCTGTTGAAATTAACCCGGATTATTCTTGGTCTTACTACAGCATCGGTGCAGCTTGCGATCGATTAGAAGAATGGTCTGAATCCGCTGCTGCTTACCAGCGCGCTACTGAAGTAGACCAGAATTTTTTCGCAGCTTTTCACAAGTTAGGAGATGCTCTTTTTAAACTAGAAAACTGGTCGGAAGCTGAGGCTGCATACGAACGGGCGATCGCACTTAATTCAGATTTATTTTGGTCTCATTATAACTTAGCTTTGACTTTAGTTAAACTTCAAAAATTTCCCCCAGCAACACTCGCTTATCGGCGGGCGATCGCACTCAATCCAGAATTCTCTTGGACTTACCACAATTTAGGAGAAGTGCTGTTAAAAACCCAACAGTGGAAAGCTGCCGCTACCGCTTACCAACGTGCTATTGAACTTAATCCCAGTATTTCTTGGTCTTATTACAATTTAGGTGATGCTTTAAGTGAAAGTCACGCATGGAACGATGCTGTTTCCGCCTACCTTTGTGCGCTTAAAATCGAGCCGTCTCTACCGGGAATTTACATAAAGTTAGGTAATGCTCTCATTAAAAGAACTCCGGTTGATTCAGATGTAGCAACTAGCTACTATCACCACCAAATGCAGCCGCTGCACGCTCCTGAATTTTACTGCGAAATAGCCCAAAACTTTGCTGAAAGCGATCGGCGTAACGAAGCCATAATGTTGTACTTGATGGCATTAGAAATTAGACCAAAAGATCCAGAAATATCCCAAAAATTAGAGGAAATTTTAGAAAAACAGCGTCAAACAGGGGAATCTACTCTATTATTAGAGTTAGAAGCTAAGGATATTCGCGATCGTTATATCGCCCGAGTCGCCAAAGGCAAGACTTTTGCAGAAGTCGGCGGCTTGTGGGGAACTGTCAGCGAAAAAGTATCTGTAGCTAGCAAATACGGTGCAGTTTCTCTGACAATGATTGATGCCATGCCGGCATCCATGCACTGGTGGCAAGATTTTCACGATCGGATGACAAGTTTAAATATTGCTAATTATCACTGTATCAATCAAGATATCACTCAGATTCAACTTACAGACATTGGCGAACCTTACGATGTAGTTCACTGTGCAGGAGTTTTGTACCACCACCCCCATCCGTTGCAGATTTTAGTTGCCTTGCGTCAGATAACTCGCGAGCATTTAGTTTTCACTTCAGCTATTACCCAAGAAGTTATAGAGAATGAGTTAGGACGCTATGAACTTCCCCCTTCTGGAGTAATGTTTATTCCTGCTTTGGACGACGCCGAACGAGCTATTTTAACAGCTTATTGGCAGCTCTACATCAACAACAACCCACTTATAGGGATAACTGAGAAAGCAGTTTTTGACATGAACAATTTTGCGGCGTGCTGGTGGCTGCCTACAGCTACTGCTTTAGAAGCTATGTGCAAAGTCGCGGGATTTAACGTTTTAGACAAAGGATTGACTTGGGACAATAATGCTCTGACTCTGCTGCTGGGGATTTGAGGATTGCTAAACGAATAATAAGAGGACTTGCTTGTGCACCAACGGCTAAACACCCGGTTTATGAGCGGATTCCTCGTTTTCTTTCCCCAATATTCCTACTAGAAACCGGGTGTTTTCCGTAAGTCCTAAATAAAATAGCTGCCAACATTTTTTGTGAAGAAAACAGGAACTGGGAAATAATCAATGAACAATCACCAACCAGAGACGCCGTTAGGAAACATTTTAGTAGTAGACGATACAGCAGAAAACCTGCGTCTGTTGTCTACGATGTTGACTCAGAGGGGGTACACCCCCCGCTGCGTGATTAACGGAAAAATGGCTCTGAGAGCCTGCAATTCTAATCCACCAGATTTGATTTTGCTCGACATAATGATGCCGGAAATGAACGGCTACGAAGTCTGTCAGCACTTGAAATTAGAGCCTAAAACTCGCGAAATTCCGGTAATTTTTATCAGCGCTAAAGATGAAATTTTCGACAAAGTAAACGCATTTGCTGTGGGAGCTGTTGACTATATCAGCAAGCCATTTCAGTTTGAAGAAGTGCTCGCCCGCATCGAAAGTCACCTCAGCCTGCGGAATTTACAAAAGCAGCTAAAAGAACAAAATATGCTGCTGCAAGAAGAAATCACGAGCCGCTTAGCAGTCGAAAAAACTCTTCAGGAAAAAAACCAAATCTTGCAACAAGAAATCAGCACTCGTCGCGCCGTTGAAAAAGCTCTGCAAGAGCAAAATTTGGTACTCCAACAAGAGATATCGCATCGCCAGCGCGCCGAATCTGCTCTATTAAAATCTAACCAAGAATTGGCGCGTTCAAATGCGGAACTAGAACAATTTGCTTATGTGGCTTCTCACGACTTGCAAGCGCCTTTAGCAACCATTGCCAGTTACGCTCAACTTTTAGAAAAACGCTACAAAGACCAACTCGACAACCAAGGTAGTAAGTTTATCGGCAATATCGTTCAGGGCTGCACCAGAATGCAAACTTTAATTGACGATTTACTCGAATATTCGCGCGTTGGCCGGAGTCGGAAACCTTTTCAACTGACAGATTGCAATCATGCAGTTGAGCAAGCACTCGCGAACCTGCAAGGGGCGATCCGCGAGACTAAAGCCGTTGTCACTTACAGCGAATTACCAGCGCTAATGGGGGATATTTCTCAACTCGTACAGCTATTTCAAAATTTAGTCAGCAATGCGATTAAATATCGCCACGATGCACCGCCTGTGGTTCATATTACCGCTTGCAAACAGGATGAAAACTGGTTAATTTCTGTCTCAGATAATGGAATTGGGATTGCTCCCCAGCATCAACAACGTATCTTTCAAATTTTCCAGCGCTTGCATACTCAAAGAGAATATTCGGGGACAGGTATTGGTTTAGCAATTTGTCAAAAGATTGTGGAACTTCACGGCGGATGTATCTGGGTGGAATCTGAACCGGAGCAAGGTTCTACGTTTCACTTTACTCTCGCTTAATTGAGACATAACTTCGGCCAAAGGTATAAGCTATAAGGTAGGTAAAATTAATTACTTTGTCTATTATAAATCCTAACCTAGAAGATATAATCTATAAATTAATACTATTGAATATGGCAGATGAAAGAATTGAAGAATTGGGAAGGACTGTGACTATCGCGGTGGGGAGATGGGCTACAGTTGCATTTTTTTTAAGTGGTATAAATTGTCAGTTAAAATAAAAATTATTTTACGTTGACAGTCTAGTTAGTACGTGATAAAATTTTA
Organism: Microcoleus sp. N9_A2; assembly: GCF_036701775.1. Lineage (NCBI taxonomy): Bacteria > Bacillati > Cyanobacteriota > Cyanophyceae > Oscillatoriales > Microcoleaceae > Microcoleus > Microcoleus sp. N9_A2. Next base: position 13,101 of record NZ_JAUBRH010000065.1, read on the forward strand.
AATAAACAGAATTTTTGTAGCGCTTGCTTACTCTCTCCAATCTGACGCTCGATGTATGTGTACTGGCAATTGAATGACTGCCCTGAAAATAAAAGGTAAAATTCAAGTTAGTTTAATATTTTTTATTGGTTAACAAATATTATGAAAGCAGTTTTTGACTTAGCTTTGCCTCCTATCTGCTTGAAAGTTCTGTTAGTAGAAGACAACTCTCATGAAGCTGAGCTGATTGAAGATTTGCTGTCAGAAATTGGCGGCGCGCAGCGTATAGTGCTGACGAAAGTAGAGCGCCTCAGTGAAGCGCAGCAGCGATTGAATCAAGAAACTTTTGACATAATTTTATTAGACCTTTCACTGCCAGATAGTCTGGGAATCGAGACGGTGGCTCGCGTACAAGAGTACGGGGTAAATGTGCCGATCGTAGTTTTGACCGCCCAAAACGACGAAGAACTTGCCCTGCGGTTGATTTCGGTCGGCGTACAGGATTATTTAGTCAAAAGAAAAATCGACAGCGAACTGTTAATTCGATCGCTCCGTTACGCCATAGAACGCCAGAACAGTCAAGATGCTTTACGAAAAAGTGAAGAAAAATATCGCTCGGTGGTGGAAAATTCCCTGATCGGAATTGCTATTATCGCTCCAATTATTGACCCCGCAATGGGTGAAAATTGCAATTGGATAGAAGTTAACGATGCGCTGTGCAATTTGCTGGGCTACGAGCGCGAAGAACTTTTGCAAAAGCATTGGCTGGAGTTGGCTCATCCAGATGATTTGAGCAGTAACATAGAACAATTTTCTCAGATTTTAGATGGTACGAGCGACGGTTACATCTGTGATAAAAGATGGTTCAGAAAAGACGGCGACCTAGTTCACACGCGAATTTCCCTGCGCTGCATCCGCGGCCGAGACGGCTCGATCGACCGGATGATTAAAGTCGTGTTGGACGTGAGCGATCGCTACCGCTACGAAGCCAAACTGAAAGCGTCAGAAGAATTTTTAAACCATACCATAAATGCTACGCCAGACCCGATTTTTGTCAAAGACGAGCAGCACCGTTGGATTATATTAAATGATGCTTTTTGTCAGTTGCTCGGCAAATCGCGACAAGAACTGATCGGCAAATCAGACTATGATTGTTTTCCAAAATCAGAAGCGGATGTTTTTTGGCTCAAAGATGAAGAAGTATTGATCGGGGAAATTTGTGTGGAAAATGAAGAAAATTTCACAGACACCGCAGGCAAAAAACGCATTATTTCTACAAAAAAAACTATCTTTAAAAGAGCAGACGGCAGTAAAGTAATAGTTGGTACAATTAGAGATTTTACCGAGTACAGACGGCAGCAAAGAGCCTTGGAACAAAGCGAATATCGATTTCAAAAACTGGTAGCTAACCTGCCGGGAGTAATTTATCAATTCCGAAGCTCAGCAACTGGAGAAAGGTCTTTCCCCTACGTCTCTTCAGGTAGTCGCGAACTGTACGAATTAGAGGCAGAAGTAATAGAGCAAAATGCAGAAATAATTTTCTCCGGCTTTCACCCACAGGATCGCTTAGATTTAGAATCATCTATAGCAGTTTCAGCCGCTACGCTGGAACCTTGGCAGCAGCAGTGGCGGCAGATTGTGCCATCGGGAAAAGTTAAGTGGCTGCAAGGAGCGGCGAGACCGGAAAGGCTCAATAATCAGAGCACATCTGGGAGCGAAGGCGATATTCTCTGGGACGGTTTAGTGATCGATATTACTGAGTTAAAGCAGGCACAAACAGAGCGCGATCGCTTTTTTACCATCTCCTTAGACTTGCTTTGCATTGTAGGTTTCGACGGCTATTTTAAACGTTTAAACCCTGCTTGGTCAACGGTCTTAGGCTACAGTAGTGCTGAACTTTTTGCCAAGCCAATGATCGAATTTGTTCATCCAGATGATCGAGAAGCCACTGCCGCCGAAGGGGCAAAACTAATAACCGGTAAGTCCAGTATCTCCTTTGAAAACCGCTATATCTGCAAAGATGGTTCTTACAAATGCCTGCTGTGGACGGCATCGCCATTTAGTGAAGAAGGTTTAATCTACTCAGCCGGTCGCGACATTACTTCTCGCAAACAAGCTGAGTCGGAACTTCAGCGGCAAGCCGTAGCAATGGCCGCTGCTAACGACGGTATCGCCATCCTCAACGCTAATGAAGAATATATTTATTCAAATCAGGCTTATCTCAAAATGTACGGTTTTTCTAATCCCTCCGAGTTATTGAAAAAAAGTTGGAGATTTCTGTATAAAGAAGACAAAATTCAACAGATTGAACGAGAAATAATGCCTAATTTTTATCGAGAAGGATACTGTAATATTGAAGTAACAGGTCAGCGGCCAGACGGTACTCTTTTTCCTCAAGAACTTTCGCTAACCCTGCTTGCAGGTGGTGAGATAATTTCGATCGTCCGTGATATCACCAAAAGAAAACAGGTAGAATCAGCACTGCGATCGAGCCAGCGCCGCTACCAGACTTTAGCAGAAGCATCACCAGTTTGTATATTCCACACCGACACTTTGGGAAATTGCCTTTATGTGAATCAGCGGTGGAGCGAAATTACGGGATTAAACGCAGGAGTAGCAGCAGAAATAGGCTGGATGAATGCCATACATCCCGATGATGTCGAGCGAGTAAAAAATGAATGGCATCGAGCAATTTTTGAGAAAATTCCTTTTAAATCAGAATACCGCTTTCAGCGTCCAGACGGTCGTGTAATCTGGGTAATCGGTCAGGCAATTGCAGAAATCGGAGACAAGCAGGAAATTAAAGGCTATATCGGTACTATTACAGATATTACCGATCGCAAACAAGCCGAATTAAACCTGCTGCGGGTGACTCAAGCCGTAGAAAGCACCAGCGATGCGATCGGCATTGCTGACTTGACAGGGCGATCGATTTACCACAATCAAGCCTTTGTTCAGCGGTACGGCTACACAGCAGAAGAACTGAACACAGCAGGCGGAGCAACGGCAATATACCCCAAAACTAAAGTGCTACTAGAAATGTTTAAAACGATCCGTAAAGGCAAATCTTGGCAAGGCGAACTCAAAATCAAAACTAAAAGCAACGAACTGGTAACAACTTTATTTCGCGCCGACTGCATTAAAGATGAAACTGGCAATTTAATCGGGTTAGTGGGAGTAATGACCGACATCACCGAACGCAAAAAAGCCGAGATGGCGCTGCTGCAGCAATTAAGGCGAGAACGGCTAGTAGTTGCCATGCTCGATCGCATTCGCTCCTCCCTCAATTTAGAAGAAGTCCTCACCGCTGCTGTCGAACAAGTGCGGCAATTTTTGCAAACAGACCGCACAGTTATTTACCGTTTTAATCCCGACTGGAGCGGTTGTGTCGTTGTGGAGTCCGTGGCAAACAATAGAATTTCGCTGCAAAATTTTAACAATATTGACGGCTGTTTTAAAGAGAAATTTGTTGAGATTTATCAGCAAGGCTGTATTAGATCTATGGAAGATATTTACCGGGAAAATTTGACAGAATGCCACATGAAATTTCTCGAAGGATTTGAAGTAAAAGCTAACTTAATAGTGCCGATTTTAAAAGCACGAGAAAGCATTTCCCAGACCCAACCCACCGCTGAAAATCAGCTTTGGGGACTGCTGATCGCCCAGGATTGCAGAGGCCCCCGTCCCTGGGATTCCTCAGAAATAGAATCCCTCCGGCAATTGTGCGTGCAATTGGCGATCGCGATCCAGCAATCGACGCTATTTGAACAAGCACAAACCGAAATTGCCGATCGCAAACTTGCAGAATCTGCCCTCGAACAAGCTGCATTAGTCGCAGAAAGCGCCAACCGCGCCAAAAGCGAATTTCTTGCCAACATGAGCCACGAACTACGCACGCCTTTAAACGGCGTTTTAGGTTACGCTCAAATCCTCAAAACCGACAAAGACTTAAACTCAGATCACCAAGAAAGTCTCAGCAATATTCAACAGTGTGGCCAACACCTGCTGATGTTAATCGACGATGTTTTAGATCTTTCCAAAATTGAAGCTAGAAAAATGGAACTCTACCCGGAAGAGTTAAATTTTATAAATTTTACGAAAAACATTGCCGATCTGTTTCAGATGCGGGCCTCTCAAAAAGAAATTTTATTCCATTACGAACAAGTCTCTCCCCTACCTAGCTGCGTTCGTGTCGATCCAAAAAGATTGCGCCAAATTCTCATAAATTTACTCAGCAATGCCGTTAAATTTACTAACAGTGGCGGTGTGACTTTCAAAGTCGGCTATGTCGGCACAGGGGCCTGGAGTCGAGGGCAAGGAGAAAATTATGAGTTCTCGACTTTGAGTTCGGAACTGAAAGAAAATTATATGCGCTTCGCCCACAATCCGATCGCAGCCAAACACGCTTTAAAAATCCGCTTTCAAGTCGAGGATACCGGCACGGGAATAGAGCGAAGCAAGTTAGAAGAAATATTTTTGCCTTTCCACCAAGTAGGAGGCAATACGTTTGTTGAAGGTACAGGTCTCGGACTCTCGATCAGCCAGAAATTAGCGAAACTAATGGGTACCGAAATTCGCGTCCACAGCACTTTGGGAAAAGGCAGCACTTTTTGGGTAGATTTAGAATTGCCAGCAGCTAAACGGTACTTGGAGGTATCTCCTTTGCAGGAAAAACGCTGGTTTGTCGGTTTTATCGGCAACAAGCGCAAAGTGCTAATCGTGGATGACAATCAACTGGATCGCGATTTGTTGTGCAGGCTGCTGCGGCATTTGGGATTTGAGGTTGCAGAGGCCCAAAACGGACAAGAATGCCTCTGCCAAACAGTTGAATTTCAACCGAATGTGATTTTAATGGACTTGCGGATGCCTGTAATGGATGGCTTAGAAACTGCAAGAAAACTGCGGCAGTTGCCGGAATTAAAAGATGTCGTGTTAATCGCTATGTCAGCTAGCGTTTTCGAGGCTACGCAGCAAGATAGCATCCTCGCAGGGTGCGATGCTTTTCTTCCCAAGCCGATCGAAGCAAATCACTTTTTGGAACAGTTGCGCGTGCATTTGGGACTAGAATGGATTTATGGGGAATCTTCGGAAAACAAAAAGCGCAAACCTCCCAGTTTGTCACCCGCCTCTGATTTTCCTGCTTATTCTTCTTTGTTACCTGCGGCTTCTGAGTCAGTAGCAAAAATTTTGAAACTCGCAGCTATGGGCGACATTGAAGAAATTTTTGAGGAGAGTGCTAAGCTGGAGAGTTTAGAACCTAATTTAGTGCCGTTTGTCTCGAAGCTGCGCCAACTGGCTAAGGGATTTCAGCTCAAACAAATTCGGAATACTTTAAAGCAATATATCGAGGGAAAATAGTATGACTCTCATAGTTGAGAGCTTGGCTGCATACAGATGATTTAGAGGTGCAGCAACTTACCGCCGCGTTATTTAGCCGGATATCTGGCAATTGTCTATCGCGCAATTGTCAGTGCAGGCGGCCGTAACTCCCAACATTAAACAAGTTATTTTGCCGCTTCAGAAGTTGTGTCCCAGAGTCCGAGCAACTGCTGTTAAATGCCAGATATCTTTGGGCACAGTATAGATTTTGAGCAGCGCCTCCTGTGGCTCCCCATTACCGTGTTTTGTACTATTTCAAACAAGATTTTTCTGGTAAACTAAAGTGTAAAGTTGCCTTTCATCCCTAGACCGAAGTCGCAGGGTTTTCAGGCTATTTTTTGATAATAGAGTTTTTGAGAGAGTTGGGATTGAAATTACTTTGCCTCAGTAACGGCCACGGAGAAGACGCGATCGCCCTTCGCATCTTGCAGGAACTGCAACAGCACCCGCATCCGCCAGAATTAGCCGTGTTTCCGCTAGTGGGCGAAGGGCAAGCTTTCGCTCAACTAGAAAACGCCCGCATTATAGGCCCGGTGCAGCGGATGCCTTCGGGCGGCTTTATTTACATGGACGGGAGGGAATTTTTGCGCGATGTCAAAGGCGGCCTGCTTCAGTTGACAATCGCTCAGTTTAAAGCCATCCGCGCTTGGGTGCGGACCCAACAACAGTCTGGGAATCAAGACGCGGTTATCTTAGCCTGCGGCGATATTGTACCGTTGCTGTTTGCTTGGCTGGGTGGCGCGCCCTATGCCTTTGTCGGTACTGCCAAGTCCGAGTATTATTTGCGGGACGAGGACGGGCCTCTGGCTCGCAAATCCAGGGTCTTTGGTGGGTGGAGTTGGTCGCGATCGGTTTATTTGCCTTGGGAGCGCTGGTTGATGACTCGATCGCGCTGTAGAGCCGTTTTTGCCAGGGACGCTCTGACCGCCGAGACTTTACAAAAGCTGGGAATTCCCGCTTACAATCTCGGAAACCCGATGATGGACGGACTCGAACCGGAAAACCCAGCCGGTTTTTACGGCCCTGACGCAGAGTTTCGGGAAAGGGAACGATCGCTCGTCATCACCTTACTCCCCGGTTCTAGAGCGCCGGAAGCCTATGCTAATTGGCTGCTAATAGTAGAGGCTGTAGCCGGAATTTTGTCGCTGTTTGCCGATCGCAAATTGTTATTTTTCGGAGCCATTTCTCCAGAGTTAAACTTAGAAGCTTTGCGACCTAGTTTAGAATTTTTCGGCTGGCGACAAGACGGCGAAACTAGAACGCAGCGACGAGAAGGAAGTATTTTGCGGCCTCCTGTTTCTAGCGCTCAAGAAATTCAGCAAGAATCTCCTAATTTGCTATTGCCCCTGACATTTGTGCAGAGAAACGCCACGATGATTTTGACTCAGCAAAGTTTTAACGATTGTTTGTACGAAGCCGATTTAGCAATAGCAATGGCAGGAACTGCTACAGAACAATTTGTAGGTTTAGGAAAACCCGCGATCGCCATTCCCGGAAACGGCCCGCAATTTACTCCCGCTTTTGCAGAAGCTCAAAGTCGCCTGTTAGGCCCGTCATTAATTTTAGTCAAACATCCCGCCGAAGTTGCCGGCGCCGTGCAGTCTTTGCTCCGCGACCCCGACAGGTTGCAGCTAATCGCTGAAAATGGCTGGCGGCGCATGGGAGAACCCGGTGCAGCAGCCAGAATTGCCGAGTGTTTAATTCAGCGGTTCGGCGGTGAATGCAGCAATTCTCAATTGCCTGCAATAGACTAGGAGCAAAACAATATTTTGTCCCTACCGAGTATGTTTAATTCTACTGGCTTAAAAAAAAATATTGTTCACTAACTACCACTAATTTCCGTAGGGTGCGCCTAGGCGCACCTTACTAATACTGCATTCGCAGAAAATTTCAATTCGCCGTTTTTTCTGATGATGGAACCCAGAAATTAGCTTGAGGAATTTTAAAATCCGACTTAACCAAAACACCCGGTTCTCGCTGCATCGGCAGCACATCTAAAGTATCCGTTTGCGCGCAATATTTTAAATCTTCAATAACACCTAAACCGAGGAGGCGCTGACCGTGGCTGGCTCTTTCCAACAATTCGTGCAACCGATCTTGCCAGTGCAGGTAAAGAGCAATAGCCCCAAATACTTCATCATTACCAGCAAAATCGCTGGCAGGAATACCGCTTTCTGCTAGCAGACTTTGGGCGATCGCACCAGCACAAACCGTATCTTCCAACGAATAACTCCCTTCCCAACCAGAACCCACAATCCAAATAGTTTCCGGCTGTTTATTCAACAAAAACTGCACCACAGATTTGCGGTTAATCAAAGCCGCCGTTAACACAGTTGCTGCAGCTTGCACTCTCTCCAAAGCCCGAGTACCGTTAGTTGTGCTGATAAAAATTCGCTTCTCAGTCACCTTTTCTGGCGTGCAGTCGAGGGGGGAATTCCCCATGTCAAATCCGTCAACTTTGCCGCCGCCGCGCTCTCCGGCGCGAATCCTCTTATCTGCAGGCCATTTTTCGCTCTCGGCCATTAGCTTATCTAAGTCGCTGAAAACTTGGACAGCTTCCGCCCCATTATTCAGGGCCGTTGCCATTGTCGTAGTCGCCCGCAGCACATCAACTGCGATCGCGCAAGCCGGCATTTTGTCGGTTGGCGTAAGTTCCGGGGTATGGTAAATAAAAAGCTTCACTTTTGGGGCTACCTGCAATAAATCCTCATCATTAATAATAATAATGGAAAGTGGATAATAGAAAATAGAGTCAAGTCCTCAAAAGCAGAAAATATGTCTAAACAGCTCAATTCAAACCCCGCCCACGCCGCCATTACCGCACCAATTGGACTCCTGGCAGGTTTCACCTATCCTTTGCGAGCTTTCACGCTGATTTTGCAAACTCCCAAGCTGTGGACTTATGTATTAGTTCCCGTGGTGCTAAATTTTATAATTGGTATTGGTCTTTATTTAAGCTTGCTATTTCCCAGTTTGGCAGGCATAGACGTTTTAGTTGCAGATTTGTCCGTCCGATTTAATGATTTAATTGCGAGTTTTCCAGCTTGGCTGAGCTTTCTTGGCGTGTTAACAGTCGCTTTCGGCTGGCTGCTGCGCGTCCTCCTAGTGTCAGGACTTTTGCTGATAATTGGATTTTTGTTAGTGCAGTTTGGCGTGATTTTAGGTTCGCCCTGGTACGGCAAACTTTCCGAACAATTGGAACTGCTGCGGAACGGTCAATTGCCCGCAGAAGCCCCAATGAATTTGGCGAGTATTTTTCGGGATATTCAATTGGCAATCGGCTTTGAACTGCGAAAACTACAAATTTTGTTCAGCATCGGTATACCGCTGCTGCTGCTGAATTTTATCCCTGGCGCAGGATCTATTCTGAGCAGTTTGGGTGGCGTTGCTTTAGGCGCGACTATTGTCTCTTTGGACTTTTTAAATGCACCTTTGGAGCGGCGGAAGCTGCCTTTTCAGGAGAAGTTTGAGCTAATTCGGGCGAGTTTGCCGGCGAGCGGGAGTTTTGGTTTAGTGTGTTTGGGTTTGGTGAGCATTCCGCTGTTGAATCTGTTGGCGATTCCGCTGTGCGTGACGGCGGGGACTTTGTTTTTTTGCGATCGCATTTGGCCGGCCCGCTTTGCCCCAGAAGAAACTCATAGCGATGGAGAAACTAACATTACAAATTAAAAACTAGGGAGATGCTTCTTCCTTCGGCTGAGTCTGGGAGTTAAGACCCAAAAACGGGCTTAACAACAGCCAGCTAATGAAGAAAAAGGATGCTGTAAATAGCTGGACAATATCTATCGCCGACAAATATCCGTCAGATAATAGTGCAATAGTTCTATCTGTCAGCCCGAATATCCAAGAGAGAATCCCAAACAGCCAAATGCCTTTTTGGAGCATGGGCAAAAATGCTGAAACTTCGGAGTTTTGCTGCTTGTTCATTGATTTAGCCCTTGTTTGCGAAAAGTCTGATTAACCGGGGCACCCCAAGGGCTTAAGGATTTTTGGTGTCTCCTCGGATTCCCTTTGTTATCTATATGTTAAGAAATGTTTCCCGATATGACAACGCGCCCTGGGAGGGATTTCCGCATCTATCTCAAGAGGTAGTTGGAGCGCTGACAAACAGTTATATTTGCTACACTTTGGCAGCGACGCTAGAGATTTTGCCGATTTTTTGAGAGATAAATTGCTGGGCACGGTAGCAGTGGGCTCTCTTGGCACCGCGCCTACAAAAAAAATCTTGTAATTTACATTGAAGTATGCAATACTACAAGTTGAGCAAGTCTGGTTAAAGAACGATCGTGAGGTTTGTACTGAGGAGGGAGAGTTATCCAAGCCCTAAAAGCCACAGGACAAACAATTTGATTATCAGTATCAACCGGACTTGATGTGAGTTCAGCATAAATAACATCGAACAATGGCACGCTTAAATCAGATTATCGCGATCGAAAAAGGCATCAAAAGCCGCTCGGTCCAAGAACTGGCAGAAGCTCAAAAAGCACTTCAGAAGCCCGCTGTGCTTTCTGGAATATCGCGCACTTACCGTCCCAAAGACGAAGAAGGCGAACAACTGCCGCCCGAGTCCAAAAAAGTTGAAGTCAAAGCCGAAGAGATTATCCGCAAAACGACTGAAGTTTTGACCAAACTCTTCGACGTAACCGCAACCAAAGATTGGACAAATTGTAGCGCCCGCGCGGACGTGACTGTAGACGGAAACGTGCTTTTGAGCCAAGTTCCCGTCAGCTATTTGCTATTCATTGAAAAGCAGTTAGCAGATTTGCAAGCATTCATCAAAAAACTTCCCGTCTTAGATGCTTCCGAGACTTGGAACTTCGATGCTTCGGCAGACTGCTGGGCAACAGAACCGGTGCAAACTCTCAAGACTTTTAAAACTCCGCGCAATCACGTTAAAGCTGAAGCTACCGAACACCATCCGGCTCAAGTCGATGTTTATTACGAAGATATTACGATCGGCTATTGGCGGACTGTAAAATTTTCTGGAGCTTTGCCAGCACGGCGGATCAATGAGTTGCTGCAAAGGGTGGAAATATTGCAGCAAGCTGTTATGTTCGCCCGCGAAGAAGCTAACAATTCTGAAGTTGAGGAACAGAGAGTGGGAGAGCGAATTTTTCAGTTTATTTTTCGCTAATTGCTTGCTTTTTTGATAGTTATGGTTTAAGATATAAACAGAGTACAAGTTCAATCTAAAACTTCAACTTAAACCGTACAAATGTGACAGTACAGGTTCGACTCCTGTCCCTTATACCCAAAATAGGGGGGTAGCCCAATTGGCAGAGGCAGCATTGCGTACAAATTCAACAGCAAGTTATTACTCGAAACTCAGCATTCTCCGCCGATCGCTAAAACGAATGTCAGGAAAATCACATCATCGAGGTTGCTGGCTCATATCCAGCCCCCTCTACCAAACGCAGGGGGGTAGCTCAATCGGTAGAGCGCGATGCTATTAATCTTAAATCCTTGACTTAAATGTGATAGTGTGCCCAAATGGGCGGTAAATAGAAACCCAGTAGTAAGGTCAGAACTGCTGGGTTTTATGCTAATTTATCAATCAAAGTGATACGACTTCCCAAAAAAGAATGCAAAAGCAAACTCTAAACCGATACAGCGTCAGTCATTTCCAATCTAAAATCTCAAATCTAAAATGGTATGATTTACTGCATCAATCCTCAATGTGAACAACGCGAAAATCCTGCTGCTGCTCAAAAGTGTCAGGCTTGTGGCACGGATTTGTTAATTGCCGATCGCTATCGTATCCTTAAACCAGTGCGATCGCCCAATCCCGCACGCCCCACAGACATCTTTGAAGTCGAAGATTTGGGAACAGGTGAAAACGAATGGGGAACTGTCAAAATTTTAAAAGTCTTGAAACATACCCACAATCCCGATTTAGTTCGCGTGTTCAAGCAAGAAGCGCGAGTTTTGATTTGGCTGGCGGGAAAGGACTCAGTTCCCCAAGTCGAACCTGACGGTTATTTCCAAATTAAACTCCCCCATAACTTCCAGAAATTGTCTTGTTTGGTGATGGAAAAAATTAGCGGAGAAAACTTGGCAGAATTCTTAAATAAAAACCCGCACGTTTCTCAAAAACTAGCTCTTGATTGGCTGCAACAAATGACCAATATTTTACAGGAAATCCACAAATATCATGTAGTGCATCGGGATATTAAGCCCTCCAACCTCATGCTTGCAGCGGATGGGAAATTGAGATTAATTGACTTCGACGCCGCCACAGAAGCAGATATAGATACCGCACCCATAGGTTCTGCTGGATACGCCGCACCGGAACAAATTCTAGGTAAAGCAGGCGTGCGATCGGACTTTTTTGCCCTCGGACGTACTTTTGTACATTTATTAACAGGCTTAAACCCGATCGACTTTCCCGTCAATCAAAAAACTGGTAAAATCAACTGGAGAAACCAGGCTGTAGATATTGACCCGTTACTCCTAGACTCGATCGACGAATTGATGGAACCGCTACCAGAAAACCGACCGGAAAATACCCAAGCAATCTTAGAAAAATTAAAAATCCACGGCAGAAACCCCCCAAAACAGGGGGACGAAACATCGCTTCAATAGACTTGCATTACCCGAACTCTCCTTAAAATTATCTGCGTTTATCCCTGTTTATCAGTCCCACATCTGCGGTTTCTCGATCGCTCAAAAATTGATAGCCTAGCAAGTCTAATAAATCTGTTCCAACTTGCGAAAATCTCGCTCAACTTCCGCCCACAACGCCCGATTGTGAGGGTCAGTTTTCACAGCCTTTTTCAAATAAATTCTCGCCTTATCAACCTGCTTTTCCCCGATCAAATGCCGTCCCCAGCGCTGATAGGCGATCGCCTGCCACTGACGCACCTCCAAATCTTCGGGAACCCGCTGGGCCAAACCCTCAATCAAGGCGATCGCCCGCGGGAACCTCTGATATTTCAGCAACTGCTGCAGCTCAAAATAAGCATCTTGCTTTAACTTTTGTTCTGCAGCCGACAGAAGATCCGCATTAGATTGAACCGCAGCCTGTTTTCGAGTCACTTTAACTGCTTGCGGTTGAGCTTTCACCCCCAGATCCGGCGGCGTCGAAGTAGGTGGCACAGTTGAATTGGCAACTTTCGACTCCCCAACATAGTGGGGGGCAATATTCACCAAGAACTTATAAGCCTCAGTAATAGCAATAAACTTATTCTTAGCCTGTTCGTTTCCCGGATTCACATCGGGGTGATACTGTCTCGCTAACTGCCGATAAGAGGCTTTAACTTGCGATAAACTGGCACCAGACCTCAGTCCTAACTGTCGGTAATAATCTGCAATATCCATTTAGCATGAATGAGCGTTGATAGTACCATTAAATATGGCAGAATCCTTAAATGTAAAGATTCTGCCAAAATTTACTGGGAACTAGGTCGTAGTGCGAGGGTGGCCCGCGCTACTGAAGCGAAAAAATAACTTACGGACGATCTTCGATCACTCTGTCAATCAAGCCGTATTCCTTGGCTTCCTCAGCGGACATGAAATAGTCGCGATCCATGTCCTTCTCGATTTTCTCGATCGGCTTGCCAGTATTCTTAGCATAGATATTATTCAGTTGGTGGCGCAGCCGCAAAATCTCTTTCGCCTCAATCTGAATATCCGTTGCTTGTCCCCGGGCGCCCCCAGAAGGCTGGTGAATCATGATTCGCGAGTGAGGCAAAGCTAACCGTTTCCCCTTCGCACCGGCAGCTAACAGGAAAGAACCCATCGAAGCAGCCAAGCCCACACAAATCGTCACCACGTCCGATTTAATGTGCTGCATGGTATCAAAAATAGCCATGCCTGCCGACACCATCCCGCCTGGGGAATTGATGTACAAAATGATATCCTTACCTGAATCTTCCGAATCGAGATAGAGCATCACAGCGATGATTTGATTGGCAATTTCATCGTCAACGTCCCTGCCCAAGAAAATAATCCGTTCCCGGTAGAGGCGATCGTAGATATTAATCCACTGAGTATCATAACCCCCCGGCATCTTGTAGGGAACTTTTGGCACACCGATAGGCATAATTCGGAACTCCGTTTAGTTGGTAATTGGTGATCGGGCAATTGGGCATCGGGCATTGGGCATCGGGCATTGGGCATTGGGCATCGGGCATTGTTAGTCATAAAAAGACTATTGAATAACTAATCAGGGTAGAAACTACTAGCCATTAACCCTTAATTCTTGCTCATTCCCCATTCCCTATTCCCCATTCCCAGTTAGATGACTCCAGCCGGCAGCGGTTTCGGCAATTCTTCGGAACTTTCAAGAACTCGATCGATCAAACCGTATTCTTTAGCTTCCTGGGGCGTCAGGTACAGCAACCGATCCATATCTTTAGTAATCTTTTCGATCGGTTGGCCTGTACAGCTTGCAAAAATCTCAAGCATTGTTGCTTTATTTGCCAGCACTTCCTTAGCCCGAATTTGAATGTCGCTTGCTTGACCCCGCGTGTAAGCCTTGGGTTGGTGCAACACAATAGAAGCGTGGGGCAAACTCGCTCGAAAGCCTTTTGTACCAGCCGCTAACAGCATCGCAGACATCCCCATTGCCGAACCGAGGCAAATAGTGTGCACGGGCGGCTTAATGTATCTGATTGTGTCGCAGATAGCGAAGGCTTCTGTTTCAAAGCCGACGGGTTCGCCACTGTAACCAGAAGTGCCGGTCGAGTTGATGTAGATTTTGATCGGCTTCTCGGCATCTTCGTACTGCAAGAACAACAGTTCAGCGATAATCAGTTCTGTTACCGCAGGCACTAGAGGCATACCCAGATAAACGATCCGCTCCTTCAGCAACAGGGATGGCAAATCGGGAGGTGGCGTCCGAGAGTTCCCTTCCCCGTAGTATGGCGATTGCACAGCTTTAATTGGTGTGTTCATATAACCGAAATGTTGCCTGAACTGATGGAGCTATTCTTAAAGAAATAGTAACGCAATCTTTAGGTATCCCGCATGAAAGTTAGTTTGCTCCCGGTTTTAAACGACCCTAACCTTGACGCTGCTGCGCCCTCAACGCAGCGCCAGCTAGCGATTTCGGTATCTGCGACGGCAAGCTCGATCGACTCCAGCGTACCCTTAAACCTGTGCCTGATTCTCGACCACAGCGGTTCGATGGGCGGACGCCCCTTGGAAACCGTCAAACAAGCCGCCGGACGGTTGCTGGACAGGTTGAAGCCCGGGGATCGCTTTTGCGCGGTGGCTTTCGATCATAAAGCCAAAGTCCTCGTCCCCAATCAAATTGTGGGAGATCCCAGCAGCATTAAACGGCAAATTGAGCAATTGCGATCGGCCGGTGGCACAGCAATTGATGAGGGCATTAAGTTAGGTATTGAAGAGTTGGGCAAAGGCAAAAAAGAAGCTATATCTCAGGCGTTTCTGCTGACTGACGGCGAAAACGAACACGGCGACGACAGCCGCTGTTTGAAGTTGGCTAAATTGGCTGCCGACTACAACATGACTTTAAATTCTCTGGGATTTGGCGATAACTGGAACCAGGATATTTTGGAAAAAATTGCTGACGCTGGCGGCGGTGCTCTGGCTCACATTCAGCGTCCCGAAGATGCGGTTGACGAGTTTGGCAAACTATTTACTCGCATCCAAGGTGTAGGTTTGACTAATGCTTATTTGCTATTTTCACTGATGCCAAAAGTGCGGTTAGCCGAACTCAAACCGATCGCCCAAGTTGCCCCGGATACGATCGAATTACCGGTACAGCAAGAGGGCGATCGTTTTATGGTGCGCCTGGGAGATTTAATGAAGGATATAGAGCGAGTAGTTTTGGCTAATATTTATATTGGACAGTTGCCCGAAGGTACACAGACGATCGGGCAATTGCAAATTCGCTACGACGATCCGACTGTCGGTCAAAGTTTGCTTTCCGATCCTGTGGCACTTTCTGCTAATGTCCTGAAAGTTTATCAGCCGGCTCTTAACCCGATGGTACAACAGCACATTTTAGCTTTGGCTAAATACCGCCAAACTCAACTTGCAGAAACTAGGTTACAACAGGGCGATCGCGCTGGTGCGGCAACGATGCTGCAAACTGCCGCTAAAACTGCTTTGCAAATGGGCGATAAAAGTGCCGCAACTGTGCTACAAACCTCTGCTACTCGTTTGCAATCTGGTGAACAATTGAGTGAAGCCGATCGCAAGAAAACTCGGATTGCTTCTAAAACTATTTTGAAGTAATCCGGCGATTTAAAATTTTAAATAATTTTAAATTGGGCGATCGGACAATTTGGCGATGCGAAATCGCCTCTACAAAAACGAAACCCGCGCCCAGGCGGGTTTCAATATTCTGAGTTTCGCCTGCAAAAAGCGAAAGTCAGTGTATGCCTATTGTTTCAAGCCGCGGAGCGTGTATAAGCTCGATCGTTTAGAATGTTTGTATCACCTATCAAGAGTGCTTGTATGAACCAGACAATATCTGATAAAGTACGCTGGACTACCGCCGATTTAGAACTATTGCCCGATAACGGCGATCGTTACGAAATTATTGATGGAGAGTTATTTGTGACTAGAGCACCGCATTGGGGTCATCAACAAGCTATAGGCAACCTCTACCAAGAACTTAATACTTGGTCGCGAGAGACTAATTTAGGACGAGCAGGAATCAATCCAGGTATCATTTTCACGGATGCTGATAACGTTATTCCTGATGTAGTTTGGGCCAGCAATGAACGCTTGGCTATCTTGCTAGACGAAGCCGGCCATTTAACCGCCGCACCTGAGTTAGTTGTTGAAGTATTGTCCCTCGGTGCAGACAATGAAAGACGCGATCGAGATTTGAAACTCAGACTCTATTCGGTACGAGGAGTACAGGAATACTGGATTGTGAATTGGCGGTTGCAGCAAATAGAAGTTTATCGCAGGGAACAAGCAAGTTTAAGACTCATTGCTACGCTGTTGAGCGCTGATGAATTGACCTCGCCTTTGTTACCCGGTTTTAGTTGCTCTGTCGCTCGAATTTTTGCTTAGATTTATGAAACACTTTTACCCGGCGATCGGCATTTTAGGATTTGTTACCGTTTTGGGTGGCATATCCCCTGCCATTCCAGCAGAGTCAGCGCCAATACTCATCGTTCAAAATTCTGCTGAAGACTTATTTAACAGCGGTTTAGCCAAGTCCGAAGCAGGCGACATTGAAGGCGCGATCGCAGATTACACCGAAGCCATCCGCCTCAACCCAAACTACGCTAAAGCTTACAACAAACGCGGCATCATTCGCGGCCGCAACCTTCGAGATTACCCAGCAGCTAAAGCAGATTTCGATCGCGCAATTGAAATCAACCCCAACTACGGCGACGCCTACTACAACCGCGCCAGAGTCCGCGAGTTCTTAGAAGACAAACCGGGGGCGATCGGCGATTATCAAAAAGCCGCCGATATTTATCAAAAATCCGGCAATACCAACGATTATCAAGATGCCATCAAACATCTTGAAATGCTGCAAGAATAAATGGCTTTTGAAAACATAGTATAATACCTTCGATCTGCGTTCATCCGCGTCCATCTGCGGTTAAAAACTCCAAATTAACTATTCAAAAAATGTCCGTAACTTCCACCGTCACCGTCACCGTACCCGCCACCACCGCCAACCTCGGCCCCGGATTCGACTGCATCGGCGCCGCTTTAAGCCTCTACAATCATTTCCAATTCTCCCGACTAGAAGCCTCCGCAACAGAGAAACTAAAAATTACAGTTACAGGCAAAGAAGCCGCCAAAGTCAAGACAGACGAAAGCAATCTCGCCTATCAAGCATTTGTCAAGTTATACGATCGCCTGAACCAATCGCCACCGCCCGTAGCGATACATATAGATATGCAAGTGCCGCTGGCTAGAGGTTTAGGAAGTTCCGCCACAGCTATTATCGGTGGGTTAGTCGGTGCAAATGAATTAGCCGGAAAGCCTTTGAGTCAGGTGGAAGTGATGCAATTGGCGATCGAACTTGAAGGCCATCCCGACAACGTTGTCCCCGCTTTACTCGGAGGTTGTCGCCTCGCTGCTAGCAATGCACCCCCCCAATCTCCCCTGACTAAGGGGGGGCTAAGAGAACAACTCCCCCTCCGTGAAGCGGGGCTAAGAGAACAATCACCCTTAGATGCGGAAATTCTACCATCACTCCCCCTTACCGAAGCGGGGCAAGGGGGGGGTTCCTGGGAGATTTGCGATATTCCCTGGCATCCAAATATTGTGGCCGTGGTAGCCATCCCGGATTTTGAACTGTCTACAGCCGAAGCCCGCCGAGTTTTGCCAGCAGATTACAGTAAGGCTGACGCGATTTTTAATGCTGCACACCTCGGTTTGCTAGTGCGGGCTTTGGAAACTGGGAATGAAAACTGGCTGCGCTGCGCCCTCCAAGACAAAATTCACCAACCTTATCGGCAATCTCTGATTAACGGATATGAAAGGGTGCAAGAAGCCGCCGTGAATGCAGGGGCTTGTGGAATGGTAATTAGCGGTGCCGGGCCGACGCTTTTGGCTTTAACGGATGTGACATCCGCTGAGGCTGTTGAGAAAGCGATGGTGGCTGCTTGGGGGGAATTTGGGGTAAATGCTGAGGTAAGGGCGATCGGCCTCGATACTCAAGGCGCGCAAGTCTCCCTTTAGCTAAACAGGCGGGAATCCCCACACTATACCGCTTCGGTTAGTGTGGGATGAAAGACTTGCTGAAGATGAGGATTCCACCCGCTTGCGACCTCATATGCTTAAAGCATTGATCCGTGAGCGAGTGGATGACGAGACGAACGAATTCTTTATTCGGTAGGTCTATTTTGCTCGTCGATGTATTTTTTCAATTGTTCAACAGTTACTCCACCGCAAGAAGCGATAAAGTATCCATTTGTCCAAAATACTTCTTTCCAGTAAGCTTGGTTAATTTCGTCTGCGAACTCTTTCCTTAAATACCGACTAGAAACAGTTTTTAAGTTGTTAATCAACTTACTTGGTTCTGTCTGCGGGTTGTACTGCAACAACAGGTAAACATGATCGCTCTCCCCGTTGAATTCTATCAGTCTTCCCTCCCATTTTCCCATTAAGTCCCTGAAGATCGATTCAAGCCTTGTCAGCATTGGGCTTGTCAGGATTTTCTTTCGATACTTCGTAGTTAACACCAAGTGACACTTGAGCGCCGAAACTCCTCGTGCCTTGTGGATAAAATCTTGGCTCACGGTATTGACACTGAATAATTACATCTGCTACCATAACACCAAGTAAAGCTAAAATCCCAAAACAATGGTGCAAACGACGTACCAGTACAAATTTTATCCCGACACTAATCAGAAACTCAGATTAAATGAGTGGCTGAGAATTTGTCGTTATTGGTACAACCGCCAACTGGGAGACAGGTTTGATTGGTGGTCGATGAATCGTTCAAGCGTAAATGCTTGTCCGCTAATTAGTAGTATCGCCCCTGTCCGAGAAAAGCCCAACTATTATAGCCAGAAAAAACAGTTACCAATTATCAAGAAAGATTTGGTAAAAGTTTTTCATAGCGGTGAATTGCTGGACTTTTCAAGAGTGGACTCAACCGTTTTACAAGACGTATCAAAGCGTGTTGACAAGGCATTTGAGCGATTCATCGTTGGTGACAGCAGTGGCGGTAAATCGGGTAGACCACGGTTTAAATCTGAAGCTAGCTTCAGAACTATGATTTTCGCTACGGCGAGTAATAGTTGCATTAAACTAACTAGGAAAAACTGGCTGTACTTGAAACTCCCTAAGTTGGGAGTTGCCAAAGTTAGAATGCACCGTCCAACTCCAGATGGATTCATCGTCAAGCAAGTCAGTGTCACGAAAAAGGCTGATGGTTGGTTTGTTCAATTCGTCCTAGAGGACGTGAGTGTGCCAACTCAAAGTCAGGACACAATTGTATCGACTTGGGATAATTCGTTGGGATTGGATGCAGTTTTGCATGAAGACGTGTATCTGGCAACCTCTGAAGGTGAAAAACTCTCGTCTCTTAAGCCTCTGGGCAAGAATCAAGCCAAATTAGACCGAATTTCAACCAAGCGAAATCAGCGGAAACGAGGTAGTAAATCTCGTCGTAAACTGGCAAAGCGTGAAGCTAGACAGCACCAACGCATTGCACGTTGTCGTAAAGATTTTCACTACAATACAGCCCACAAGCTAGTGAAAACTGGTAAGAAAATCTTCTTTCACGAAGACTTGAATCTGAAAGGTTTGACCAAACGGAACAAACCTAAACAGGCTGAAGATGGAACTTTTCTGTCAAATAATCAATCAGCAAAGTCAGGATTAAATAAGTCTTGGTCTGACGCTGCATTTGGTAACTTCTTTACAACACTGAACTACATAGCCGCCAAAGCTGGGGCAGTTGTTATTTCTAAAAACCCTGCTTATACTTCAATGGTTCTCAGCTATCGGGATGAAATAATTTTCACCGATTGCAGCATCAGAGACTATTGGGATGAGCAGGAATCTTTGACGGTTGACCGCGACATCAATGCTGCGATCAATCTAAAAAGACTGGGGTTGGACATTTTCCCCAGTATAAAACGCCGTAGTGGGAAGCTTTCTGTAGTAGGAACTATGGATAAAAGTACCACGAAGGAAATTTTGCAAACCCTTCATCGGGCTGCAAAGAAGCCTACATCATAACCGTACTCGGTTTGATGTAGGAGTATGTCACTTATTCCACTGCTGGACACACAACATCTACATGAGCACGTTTTGTAGGGGCAGTCCCCTGTGGTTGCCCCTCTCCATAGGATTGCTGGGTAAGTCCTAATTTAGCTTAATATCAAATCTGTTAGCATCGAAATTATTCATATTTCTATTCTCGACAAGCGCGTGAATCTGCGTCAATTCTTTGTCATCTGCGGCCCGATAAATTGTCTTTTTTTTACCGCAGATCAGGGCGGATTAACACAGATTAACGCAGATTAATTATATCAATTATAACCGAAATTTGGCTCAGAGTTTCATTCACCAACGCCTATCTCACCACCGGATTAAAAATTGTTTTCGCCTCTCCTTCCAATCTCTTGGATATCAACTATCATCTCTTTTCGATAACTTCTGCTAGGGAGCATCTCATATTTGTAAAAACACTTCTTCTGGCTCCTTCCTTCTGGCTCCTTCCTTCTGACTCCTGCCTCAAAACTCCAATTTCTAGCTTGGTTACAAAAGTGAGATGCTCCCCTGCTGCTATTTCCTATATAGGGCTTGCTGAATAGAACTAGAAGCTATGACTGCCAAGGGTTTCAAGATTTTTAAACACAAAAAAGTGCTCTCGT
>NZ_JAUBRH010000004.1:0-100349 GCF_036701775.1 Microcoleus sp. N9_A2
CAAGGAGTAATTTTTACCAGTGTTGAGTTAGTGAAAAAACTCATGGCAAAAACTCATACTAAAACCGGGCTTTCTGTGGTAGTAAATGTGAGCGATAAAATTTATGAAACTGGTCGAAAAGTAGCTAAGGGATTTAAAGAAACAATGAAAATTATTTTTGATGAATATCTACCAAAATGGAATTATCGTGCAGTTCCGACTATTTAGCAGACGCTAAAGTTATTAAATTTTCATTCCTAAGTCGATTTGAAGACTATTATTAAAATAATCTTTTTAGAGAAGTAGGATTGCAGGAAGTACATTAAATACTTAAAAGTGTTATTGTACGAGGCGAGGCTGGCATACAACGATCAAAAAAGTAGAGTATGTAAATGTCAGAAATATCATTAAACACTGCTGTAGCTTTTATTATTTTCAAACGTCCTGAAGAAACTCAGAGAGTATTCGCAGAAATTCGGAAAGTCAAGCCTCCTAAATTGTTAGTAGTTGCTGATGGATCCCGGCCAGATAGACCTGGAGAGGATCTGCAATGCGCTGCTGCTCGTGCTATTATTGACCAGGTGGATTGGGAATGCGAAATTTTTAGGAATTATGCAGACACTAATTTGGGCTGTCGCGATCGCGTTTCTAGCGGGCTAGATTGGGTGTTTGATACGGTTGAAGAGGCCATTATTATTGAGGATGACTGTCTGCCTGATCCTACATTTTTCCGTTTCGCTGAGGAATTGCTGGAGCGCTACCGAGACGAAAGTTGCTAAATGCACAAAGGCACTTAGAGGGCAATCCTGAGTGTGGATTAGTGGTGATAGTTCCTAAGTTCTTAAGGTGGATGGTTCCGGATGAAGTTGCAGAAATCTGGACAGTACCTATTTCTTTAAAAAATGGTCAGAATTACTATCCCAGTTTCGCCGAGTTTGTTGCAGAAGAAACTAAACGATTTGATGAAATTTATGTCAGTGAAGCTCATTCTCATCCCAGTCAGTTCGACATCACGCGGTTTACTAGAGTACCCACACATAACTTTGAGAACAAAGAAATAAAAATTACTTTTATTTGGCGCGAAGATCGTTTATTAGTGAACCGTTTGCTGTTCCGAGTGGTTAGAAAAATAGATCGACGAGCAATGTCACTGCCATTGCAAAATTTAAAAATTCAGCAGTTATTTGAGAAGATCAAGTTGCAAGTACCAGAAGCAAAATTTGCAGTGGCTGGTCTGGGTACAAAAACTAAGTTCCCAGAATGGATTGAAGATTACAGGGTGGATAGTTTTAATGAAAAAATTGAAAAGGAGATTTGCCACCTTTATTCAGAGAGCCGCTTAATAATTGGTCTTCACGGCTCCAATATGCTGCTACCTTCTGCTCATGCTGGTATGACAATTGATTTGATAGATGAGCGCTGGGGGAACTTTGCCCAAGATATTTTATACCAAGAACGCGACCATAGAATGGCTACTTTTCGCTATAGATTTTTGCCGTATCAGACTAGCAATGATACGCTGGCATTCATAGCGGCTGTGATGGTTATGAAGTGGTCTAAGTTTAAATCCCAGATGACTGCTGATGTTATATAACCTCGGGCTAATTAGACATAATACCGAATCCGCTACCATTCAACTATTTTTCGTGTTATAAATATGGATGAATTTGTCAATGTTGTGAAAGTCTTTGACATTTTTTCTCAACCATTTCTCATCCTTGTCCCACCACTTAAACTTCAGCAGAAAATCAATTTTTTGTTCATCAAACCTATAGCGAATAAGTTTTGCGGGAATTCCTCCATATATAGCATAAGGTGGCACATCTTTTGTGACAACGGCTCCGGCTGCGATGATGGCTCCATCACCAATAGTTACACCATCTAGAACAATAACATTTGAGCCAATCCAAACATCATTGCCGATATGGACAGTTTTTTCCTCTTCTTCAAAATATTTTTGGTCTACAAAGGTTGTCCCTACTAGCATTTTTGGCGAATAAAATATCGGATGGCTTGAAACAAAATTTCCCACAGGATGTAGGCCTAAGCGAATGATGCAGTTTGGTCCAATCGAACAAAAATTGCCGACAACACCATTGAAAATTCGCGTATTATCACGTACATAAGTGTAAGAACCAATGACAGAATCTTCTATGGCTACGCGAATAGACACACTAACATTGTGACTGATAGTTGAATTGGTAACCAAAGCCATATAGTCTTGAGAAAAATTATTATATTTAAATTGGTTTTTCCACCAATTGACTAAAAATCGCAGATATTCAGTGATCGGATTTTTGAGTATTGATCTGAGAAATGTTGAGATTTTAGACATGGTTACTAATTACTCAGTGAAGGTTAAATATTGTTTTCCCACATAACTTATTTAATTTTCTCTTGATGCGCTTGATTAATGCGGGATGATAATCATAAAATGTATTTTGAGTGAATTGATCCGCTACAAAATTTCGGATCGCGTGGTTTGGATGCCTTAAAGGAAAGGTCATTGCTTCCGTTGGCATATTACTGTATATACTATTTTCTCCTAAAGTATGGGTGGCTTGACTACCAAATCCAATATTAGAAATTAAATTTTTTTCTGGAATAATAGCAAGTCCATTTTGAACCCAACAAGTAAAAAGCCATCTAAAAAACCAATTGTTGACACTTCCATCATAGGAAACTTGAAAAGCCCTATCCCAAACTTTTACAGATTGAGGATTAGCTAATAAATTTTCGAGAAAACCTGCTTCCCGCAGTTGAGGCCATAACTTCATGTCAACATCATAGTATTGCCATGCTCTGCGCCAAGTCGCCCATCCCCAACAGTTACTAAAACGCGAAAAATAGTAACTGTCTTCTGTTCTTTTTCTCCCAAATTGTAAATTTACACCAGCGATTGACATAATCCGTTTGTCATCTCGATAATGCTCTAATAACTGCTCACAAAAAGGGAAGAATTCCGGGTGGGGCAAACAGTCATCTTCGAGAATAATTGCTTCCTCTACGGTATTAAATACCCAGTCGAAACCGCTAGAAATGCGATCCTTGCAACCTAAATTGATCTCTGAATAATTTTTCAGAACTTCACAGTCCCAATCGACCCGATCGATAATTGCACGTACAGCGGCGCACTTTTCAGCTTCCCCAGGTTTGTGGGCACGAGGGCCGTCAGCAATTACTAACAGCTTAGGGGGTTTAACTTGTCGAATCGCCTCGAAGACTTTTTCAGTAGTATCCACTCGATTGAAAACCACAAAAACAATGGGAGTTTTTGTATGATAATGTGGCATTTAAACTGTTCAACTCCTACGAGGATAAATATTTTTGCTTAGTAGAACTCATCAGTATTATGAATGTGCTAGGAAGCTTGCAGGCTTCGCTTGTTAACTTAAGTTCTAAATTCCAATTTATCACCAAAAAGTTCGCGGGTCAACTATAATACAGCAAGAGTTTACCCAGACAGACTTCTAGGACTGACGCTCTTAAACTCTAAAACCTTGATACCCGCACCCCGTTGCCCAAGTGGGGAACTCTTAAAGCCCCCTTGTGAAAGGAGGGGAGCGACTGCGTAAGCCCTAATTTCATTTTTGTAGCGACGGTTGCAACCGCCGAGCCAGTGGTAAAATAAAACACTGTTACTTTTAGCCTTACCTATCGCTATAAGCCGCACAATTGGGAACAATGAACCGTACTAAAATCGCCGCCCTTTTAACTTGCTTCAACCGCAAAGAGAAAACATTAGCTTGCTTAGAGGATCTTTTTAAGCAGGCACTTCCAGCCGATGTTGATATTTTAGCCTATCTAGTCGATGATGCCAGCACGGACGGAACCAGCGAGGCAGTTCGTCAAATCTATCCTCAAGTCAATATTTTTTCCGGCGATGGGAACCTATTTTGGAACGGGGGAATGCGTGGGGCTTTCAGCGAAGCAATGAAAGATGATCCCGACTACTACCTATGGTTAAATGATGACACTCTTATTTATCCAGAAACCGTAAGTGTCTTGCTAGAAACCACTCAAAAATTATCAGAAAAAGGAGAAACCAAAGCCATCGTTGGCGGTTCTACCTGCGACCCCGAAACGGGTCAAACAACATACGGCGGTGTGGTGCGAAATAACCCTTTGCACCCATTCCGATATGGTATCCTAGAACCAACAAAAGAGCCTCAGATGTGCGATACTATGCACGGCAACTGCGTATTAATTCCCCGCAGTGTTGTGCAAATGGTCGGCAACCTCGATCCGGCTTTTGTCCATTATATTGGTGATTGGGATTATGGTTTAAGAGCCAGACAGAAAGGATGTACAGTTTGGATTGCTCCTGGCTATTTAGGCACTTGTTCTCTCAACCCCCAGGTGACCAAAACGGCTGCTGATAATTTAAGTGAAGGATTGGATAAAATGAGCAAACCGAAAGGTTTATCCTTCAAAGATACTACCCTGCAACCGGCTCAAGAGTGGAAAGTATTTACTCAGCGGCATGGTGGCTGGTTGTGGCCAATTTATTGGCTGCTACCTTATCGCAGGTTAGTTTGGCTTTCAGTGTTGAGTAAACTGGGATTGACTAAAAACAAAACTCAAGGTGAAGAGGATGGTTGATAGAAATGAACTCCGCATTGCTTGGCTTGTCCCGGAAGTGGAACTGGGAGCTTACTGGCAGCCTGTTTTGAGGGAATTTACAAAAATTTTTAAGAATACTGTATTTTATACTGGTCGTGTTTGGTCTGGGTTCGATCCTACGCTGCCGGGAGCATCGGCAATTCAGTTGGTAGGGGAGACTAAATTTGTCGAGACGGAAAAGATAGAAACAGGATACGATCGCGGATTCATTGTAGTATCGCCTAGTATTATCGGCTATTTGCTAAAATTTAGACCTCATGTGGTGTTTCCCCAAGCTTTCTCTTTGTGGACTGTAATTGTTGCGTTTTTAAAACCGCTACTGAGGTGGAAAATTGCCATTATTTACGATGGCAGTTCCCCAAATACAGACTTTCGAGATTCGAGTTTTAGGACATTTGTTCGCCGCATCCTTGTGCGGTTTGCCGATGCTTTTGTTGCCAATAGCAATGCGGGTAAAAAATATTTGATGGAAGTTCTAAACGTACCGGAGGATAAAATTTTTATCCGAACCTATCTCGTACCTGATGCGGGAGCTTTGCTGAAACGATTGGATCAAACTCAGCGGCCCAACTTGCAGTTGAAACGCCCGATTTTTCTGTATGTAGGGCGCATCACGGCGAGAAAGGGAATTAAAACGCTTTTAGAAGCTTGCGCTATTCTTAAAAATCAAGGTTATGTTGATTATTCGCTGTTGATTATTGGCAAGGGAGATCAGCGGGAAGAACTGGAAGCATTTATTAAAGAGTGGGATTTTGAAGAGCAAGTAACGTGGGCGGGATGGGTGGAATATGGAAATTTAGGTGCTTATTTTCAGCAAGCTGATATTTTTGTGTTTCCTACTTTTGAGGATGTCTGGGGTATGGTTGTACCCGAAGCGATGGTGTTGGGAAAACCAGTATTGTGTTCAAATGGTGCTGCTTCCTGTGAGTTAATTAGGTCAGGCGAGAACGGTTATATTTTTGACCCTAGCAGTGCTCAAGAGTTAGCGGGGAAGATGCAAATTTTTATAGATCATCCTGATTTAATTGAGTCGATGGGAGAGCGTTCACGACAGATAATTTCTCAAAAAACTCCGGAAACAGCAGCTAAAGCTTATGTCGAAGTTACATCTTTTTTGATGGAGAATAGGTGAAGCAAGTTCGGCAAGGGATGAGTGTAAATTATTTAAAGGAGGGATGGAAGAGGAAAGAGGGAAAAATTAGTAATTACCAATTAGCAATTACCACTTAGCCATGAAAGTTTTATTATCTGCGTTTGCTTGCGAACCGAATCTCGGCTCCGAAGAGGGAGTAGGATGGAATACTGTTATCCAATCTGCTAAACATCACGAAAGTTGGGTATTTACTCGCACGTTTTGTCGATCGTACATTGAAGCAGAACTAGAACGCAATCCGATGCCCAATCTGCACTTTGTTTATTTCGATCCGTTTGGGTGGAGCGAAGATTGGAAGGGGAAACAAGGATTGCTGCAACTTCACTACTATCTGTGGCAAATCTGGGCTTATTTTATCGCTCGGAAGCTCGATCGCGAAATTGGTTTTGACATAGTACATCACGTAACTTATGTCAAACATTGGTCTCCAAGTTTCCTAGCGCTGTTGCCACATCCTTTTATTTGGGGGCCTGTGGGGGGTGCAGAAGCAGCACCAAAGGCTTTTTGGCAAGATTTTAGCCGCCGGGGCAAAATTTACGAAACGCTGCGGGCATTGGCTCAAAGCGTAGGAGAACGCGATCCGTTTGTGGGTCTGACGGCGCGCCGCAGTGCCGTGGCACTGGCGACTACGGAAGAAACCGCAGCCAGACTGCGATTTCTCAAAGCAAAAAATGTGAAGATTTTTTCACAAGTCGGTTTATCGCAGCAGGAAATTCAAGAATTAGAGAAATTTCCTACCCCGCCGGATCAACCAATTAGATTCATCAGTGTTGGTCGTCTCTTACACTGGAAAGGGGTGCACTTAGGACTCCGTGCATTTGCGGAGGCGAAGCTGGAACAATCGGAATACTGGATTGTCGGAGACGGCCCGGAAAGGCAGCGTTTGGAAGCTTTGGCCACAGAATTGGGACTGGCAAATAAAGTATTGTTTTGGGGAACTTTATCTCGCACTGAAACTCTTTCTAAAATGGGGGAGTCTCACGTTCTCCTCCATCCGAGTTTGCATGACTCTGGCGGTTTTGTGTGCACGGAAATGATGGGCGTTGGCCGTCCGACGATTTGTTTGGATTTGGGGGGGCCGGCTACTCAAGTGACTGATCAAACGGGGATTAAAGTGGCTGCTACTGACCCCGATTGCACTGTTCAAGGTCTAGCAGAAGCTATAGTGTGTTTAGCCCAAGATCGTGAATTGCGATCGCGCTTGGGTCGATCGGGTCAAACGCGCGTCAGGGAAATCTATGATTGGGATGTTAAAGGTCTATTCTTTGCTCAATTGTGCGAAGATGTATTCGACGGAAAATCAGAATAACTTCTGATTGGTTCGATCGGGCAAAACAAAGAAAACTATATTTTTTCAGGCGGTGAAACGTGGGCGTTGCAATCATTACTGGCTCGGCGGGTTTAATTGGCTCTGAGGCGTGTCAGTTCTTTGCCAAACAAGGCTTAGATATAGTTGGCATCGACAATAATATGCGCCAATTCTTTTTTGGCGCTGATGGTTCTACAAACTGGAACCGCCAACTGCTCGAAAAGTCCTTGGGTACCAAGTATTATCACTTAGATGTGGACATTCGCGACTATGAAGCGATTACCAATATCTTTCAGCGGTACGGCGAGTCGATCGAATTAGTAATTCACACAGCAGCCCAGCCCAGCCATGATTGGGCTTCCCGTGCTCCGAAAATAGACTTTACAGTCAATGCCAACGGCACTCTCAATCTTCTAGAAGTAACTCGCTTATACTGTCCTAAAGCGGTTTTCATTTTCACTTCTACAAATAAAGTATACGGCGATACACCCAACAAATTGCCTTTAGTTGAATTAGAACACAGGTGGGAAATTGAACCAGGTCACACTTATGAAAGCGGCATTCGGGAGGATATGTCGATCGATCAGTGCCTGCACAGTTTGTTTGGTGCTTCTAAGGTAGCTGCTGACATTTTAGTTCAAGAATACGGTCGATATTTTGATATGAACACCGCTTGTTTTCGTGGCGGCTGTTTGACGGGACCAAATCACTCTGGCGCTCAATTGCACGGCTTCCTCGCCTACTTGATGAAGTGTGCTGTCACGGGAACTCCTTACACTGTGTTTGGCTACAAAGGCAAGCAAGTTCGCGATAACATTCACAGCGCGGATTTAATTTCGGCATTTTATGAATTTTATAAAGCTCCCAGAAGTGCCCAAGTTTATAATACAGGAGGAGGCCGGTACAGCAATTGTTCGATGTTAGAAGCTATCCAGATGTGCGAGGCAATTGCGGAACGCAAGTTTAATTGGACTTATGCTGAAGGGAATCGCATTGGCGATCACATTTGGTGGATTAGCGACAATTCAAAATTTTCCAGTCACTATCCCAACTGGAAAATGAAATATGACGTTAAACAAATCTTACAGGAGATTTATGAATGTAACCGCGAGCGTTGGCTGAAAGAGGATTCCAATGATTGAGCGGGGCAAAAAGAATGTGCTTGGAATTTCGGTAAACGATTGAAGAATGCAACGTTAAACAAATCTTAGGGGAGATTTATGAGTGTAACTGCGAGCGTTGACTTAAAGAGGTGCTCCATGATTGATAAAGGGAAAAAGAATGTACTGGGCATATTAGTAAATGCCGTTAATTATGAAGCGGCTGTTAGCAAAATTATTGCGGCAGCCAGCGCCGGAAAACCAATGTCAGTTTCTGCCCTAGCGGTTCACGGGGTAATGACTGGGGTTCTCGACAGCACTCATCGTTATCGGATTAATCACATTGACTTAGTATTGCCAGACGGACAGCCGGTCAGGTGGGCTTTAAATTGGCTATACCATACGGAATTGCCCGATCGAGTTTGCGGGCCGAATGCGATGTTACAAATCTGCGAACGTGCTGCAGAAGAAGGATTACCTATCTATTTGTACGGCTCTCAAGCTTGTGTACTGGAAGCTTTATCTCGCAATCTCTGCCAGCGTTTTCCCAAGTTAATTATTGCTGGAACTCAGCCTTCTAAATTTAGGCAAGTTTCGCCCCAAGAGAAACAAGAAATTGCACAGCAAATTCGCAACAGCGGTGCAGCAATTACTTTTGTCGGTTTGGGGTGTCCCCGGCAAGAAGTCTGGGCTTACGAATACCGGGACGACTTATCAATGCCGTTGATTGCTGTAGGTGCTGCTTACGATTTTCATGCGGGTAATTTGGCTAAAGCTCCTGACTTTTTATCTAAAATAGGTTTGGAATGGCTGTTTCGGATGATTAAGGAACCTCGGCGCCTTTGGCAGCGGTATGTTTTTTTGAATCCGCTTTATATCTGGCTGTTTTTGCTACAAGCTTTGAAAATTAAACACTTCGACCCCACAGACGCCACGCCGCCTGTAGAAGAAGTATTATATGGTTGAAATTTAAAAGTTTCTGGTGAATTATGGGTGCTCACAAGTAAAAAGTAAAAAAGCAAACACATCGTAATTAATCGTTTTGAGGTACAACTACGATCGCATATTCAAGAAAATTTATATCAAATCCGGTGGCATCCGCATTATAGTGGGAGCTTAAGATCTCGCTACCCAAATCGCGAGATCTTAAGCTCCCACTGACATGATCGAAATATATTATTCCGATGCCGCCGGAAACGATATTACGCCAGAAAACAATTTTTACATTATCTCTGTGGTAAGCTGCGGACTGCACACCTTAAATACAAAGTTTGTGCGTCAGTCTCGATCGAGTCAGGTGGATTGCTGGGTCAATAGTCGCATTTGGTTTGACTATACTCCTGGCATCGGCGATCATCGCAGGGAATCGCAAAAGTATGGTGAGTGTGTAACCAAACTTGATAATCAAACCAAAAGTTTATTGCCCTTCCCTCGATCTGGCTATGGCTTTTGTGCCACAATCCGGATCGAATCGTACTTGTTTTCATCAGCAGCCAAAATTGTTTTTAGCAGTAGCTTCCAAGCTTGGACTTTACTGTTTTCTTTGGGCTTTACTATCTGATGAGATGCCATTGAATCGAACACACTGAAAATTTTTATTTCATCATTAATCCAACTGTTCTCAAATTGGCGATAGTAGCCATTAAACTGGGTAGAAACTATCTCAAATCCTACTTTTTCACAGATAGCGCGAAAGCTCTGTGGTGTGAAAAAATACAAATGCCTTGGTACATCTAGATGCATCCATGAAATCCCTGATGACTTCAGCCCAATACAAGAGTTATTTGGTACTTCCATCACCAATTTGCCGCCATCCACGAGCAACTGCATGGCATTGCGGAGTGCAAGTAAAGGATCTCTGGTATGTTCTAGTACGTGGTTCATCACAATTATGTCGTACTGTCTAGACTTGACTTCCGGAGGCAAAGATTCAGCAGTACCATCAAATACATTAAGACCTCGCTGCTGTGCCAAAACCAAAGCTTGTTGATCGGGTTCTACGCCCCAGACTTTGTGACCATCAGCTTGCAGTTCTTGCAGCAGGTGTCCGTTGGCGCAACCAATTTCTAAGATCGAGGAGGAAGCAGTCCCGAACTGTTGCTTCCACCATTTACTTGTGACATCTACTCCGCGATCGAAACGCCAAGCTAGATGGGTACGCAATTTATCGAAGAAGGAAATAGAAGAGGCAGATACGAAGCCTGTAAAGTCTATATGGTGAGTATAATACTCATCAATGTCGTAGAAGCTGGCGATTTGGTTGAGTTCGGGTAGAGGATGAATGCATCCAAGTTGTGACTTTTCGCACCAGTACAATTGAAATGACTCTTGGTTTCGAGGTCTGCGCCAATCACCGGGTATTAATAGCCACGGTTTCATACTCTGTCCCGATATCGGACAGGCGACGGTAGGGCTTAAGCACTGTTGACTTTGCTGCATTTTAGTTTTCATTACTTAGGTACTGGACGTACTAATAACCACTCATGTTAGATCAATCCGGGACATTATGTGTCAGTGATAATTGCGGGATACTAAACACAGCAGATGAATGCCTAAAACTTATGAAATTTTGGGAATACAATTGCTAAGGCGTGGTTTTCAGGTAACATCCAATTTAAGCTAACGCATTTAACTTACTCTATTAATACTTCGGACAGTTTTATATCTAATCTAGTCTCCGAAACCCAGACGGGCTATATGGTGGACTATTATTTCAAGGTTTAAGTAAGCGCGCTAAGTTTCCTAAAATGCATTAAAAATGGCAGGGCTTTCTCGCGATCGGCTTACAGGGCCGTTAAAAAACTGTCCGAAGTATTGCTCTATCAGTTTTTATGAAAAATTACACCTTCCACTAGCTGGCTGTGAGTAAGTTTTTCTATTGTCAATAATTCAGCAATAATTCAAGTATAAATTAAGTTATCAATAGGGTAGGTCTCTAGGCTATGATACTAATAAAAGCTTTTGTGCATATAGCTAAATAATGAAGCAGTTGATTTAACAAGATTTAAACTAAAACCCCTGTTAGTTTTGCCTGTTCCGGTGGAAAGGAAAATGAGTTGGTCGCTCAATGGTTTAGAGTTGCTGTGGGAGCTGCTAGTTGCCCAGAAAATTTAACCCGTTAAATGAGGCTTGAGAACCTATGGAAGAAGTGCGATCGCCCAGTCGAGTTTGATGCTATTAAGTTTGAAAAAAACATCTAAATCTAATGGCGATCGATCACTTCAACCATTGCCTTTACAAGACCTCCGATTTCCGTGGCTACCTTAATGAAACCTGTCTCAATCATAGGCAGAAGGATTCTTAAGGCAGTTGACTGTACGCCAAAACCATATCTGGAGCATCACATACTTGACTTTCGGTGACTGGATTAGACCGCGTTGAGTAGGCAATAGCCTGCATATGTTTTACGCGAGCTTGAAAAGTCTTCTCAAATGTGTGCTGTTGAGCAAACTTCAGCGACTTGAACGACATCGATTTAATTTCTTCCCGTTTGTGGCTGAGTTCTGCAATTTTTTTCGCCATCTGTTTAGGCTGATTCATTGGCACCACCCATCCTGTCTCAGACATTTCTGCAATTCCCTGGAAGGCTTCGTTAGCATACCCTACGATCGGCACGCCAGCAGCCATAGTTTCTATGTAAGTACAAGAAGGATCGCCCTGCCGGTGACAGCAAACAAACAAATCAATATTGTTCTTAACAAAGGGGAAAAAATCTGTTTTAAAGTCAGGCACTCCGAGCATTTTCACACAATCATTAAGTTGATTGGCAGCTATTTGCTGGTGCATCATCTCTTCTAAGTCACCAATACCACTGATGAACATTTCAAATTTCACCTTCAGTTGTTTGAGTTCTTTAGCGACCTCAAGTAAATGATCGGCCCCTTTCATCTTAATTAAGCGACCGGAGAATACTAGCCGGAGAGGCATATCTTGAGAGCGGTTTTCAGTGCGCCGTTCAATGTCAGCTTCTGTTGCTAACATATCCTCTTTAATCCGCGTGTCCAGGAACAACTGTGGGTTGGGATTGAGATGCTTGTATTCTTGGTATGTAGGGGTGCCGTTGCACTGCAATCCCTCTGCCATTGCGATCGCCTTGCGCTGCTTATATTCCTGACTGTAAGTCCAGATTATTCTCCGCAAGCGGATCAAGGGATTTCTCGTACTCACATTCACTATCTGTTTGCGAGTTTTGAGACTGTATTCGGAAACGTAAATACACGGTACTCCCGCTATTTTACACACTTTACTGATATGGTTCTGTCTGTATTCCGGGGCTGCCAATACCAGTGAACTCTGATGCTGATGTAGTAAAGCTGGGGTGATTTGGTCAAAAGAAATTATTTCCAGTTTGAATGGCAATTGATCAAGTTTGAATATTTTTGAATCTATCTGGTCGTTGTCTTCTTGGGTTTCTTCCATCATCACCGTAATGGAACCCAACCAATACTGGGCTAACTCACCAACTGCTTCAATCAATTTACGGGTGAGTAAAACTTCACCGTTTGGCAAAATCTTAGCTTTGAGTGGCTGTACGATGGTCAGATTGTGGTTAGTAAGCATGGTTAGGTACTTCCTGGTTTTAAGCTTTTACTGATGCGGTAGTGAATCTTTGCTGTACTTGGCAAGGGCTGTTGATCGATCTATATAACAGACATCTACGGAATTTAAATTTCGCCGCCTGATACGAGAAGCATTTCAGACTCTGTTTCGGAGATATCTAATACTTAAGATGGATCCAGCAACTGGATTAGACGTGTATTATTTAAGGTGATGTCTGTTTGATATGTCGCAATCATCTGCGATCTACGTACAAGTGTCAATAGCCTTTTACGAGATTTACTGAATCTTTATAATTGAGCGGTCAATTATAAAGAAAAACGCAATTTTAGGGTAAATTTGGTTAAAACAAGGGCTGTTATAAGTGTTTATACTTAAGTGAAAACCTCTAACTGCTTCTAGCTAGCAAGCATGAGCGCGAGTTGCGAATACGGCGAAACAAATGCTTTAAGTAAATCGGCTCGAAAAAACGCCTCTATCTAAACGAGGGCAAAGTCTCCAAATGATCTCTACTGGCTGACTTAAACTTGTTTACATAGTGTTACATTATGCGGTTTAATCCTGCCTACCTACTGAAACCATAGAATTACAACAGATTTATTAAAAGTTTACATAAATAGATATGTTGTAACATAATATTTCTTTACGATTCAAGGCGAAGCAGAAGGAATAAAAAAGAAATTTTACCCCTTCTCTCTTCGCTAATGCGAAGCCTTGATGCTGAACTTTTCTTTAATAAACCGGATATAAAGGTGCTTAAAGGCTGACTTAATCACCCGAGGCATACCAAAGTCGATCGGCATCATACTTTCTGGCAACTTCCAATCCAAAACCTTGAGAGTTTCCGGCTGCAAAAGCGGAAAATTAATA
This sequence comes from Microcoleus sp. N9_A2, assembly GCF_036701775.1. Taxonomy (NCBI): domain Bacteria; kingdom Bacillati; phylum Cyanobacteriota; class Cyanophyceae; order Oscillatoriales; family Microcoleaceae; genus Microcoleus; species Microcoleus sp. N9_A2. Next base: position 13,592 of record NZ_JAUBRH010000004.1, read on the forward strand.
GCCTCCAAATTCGAGCAAAGCCCCAATCTCATCGCCGCAGCTACAGTCGGAACCAGCGCCGGATCGACATTAATGATTTCCACTAAAGTTCTGTCCAGCGCAAACACATCACTCGACGCGCCCAAAATCCCTAAAAATTTTGGTTCGCCGCCGCTGGGCCCGTTACCTTCGTGACCGATTATACCGTCTAAAATCGTCAGATTTGGGTTAATTGTTCGGGCCGTTTCTACCAGCATTTGACCGAATCTGGCGCTATCTTTGCCGGCTTCCATATGCCACCAAGCCTTCATTTTCCCCGGTACGCAGCCGAACAAGTTTTTTACGCCCATTGTCACGGTTAATTGAACGTGAGATTTGAGTTTGGGCAAGTTAATCACGACATCTGCTTCCATTGCTTCTTTGCAAATTCGGAGATGATTGAAATCTTCGCTGACTGTTTCGTAGCGTTTTCCTTGAAACTCAACTACTGGCAAATTCAGTTCTTCTAACAGTGGCAAATAACCGTTGGCTTTAGCTACACCCATCGCGCTGCCAAAAGCCGGACTGTCGCCTAAAAACGGTTTTCCTCCCGCTTCAATGACCATTTTAGCAACACAGTAAACCAATTCCGGGCGGGTGACACATTCTTTGGTAGGGCGAGAACCGGTGAGGAGATTGGGTTTGAGAAGAACCCGATCGCCCGATTTGACAAAAGCCGACATTCCGCCCAGGGGTGCGAGCAAATTTTCTACAGATGTTTGCAGGATTTGGCGATCGTATGAATCGGCCCTAATTAAACTAACAGAAGACATGATGTTATTGGTTATTTGTTATTTGTTATTTGTTATTTGAGATGGGGCATTAGTAATTGATAATTGGTAATTACAACAAATTACCAATGATTAATCCTCATATTCAATCCCCCATACCCCATGCCCCATTATGTATTCATCGGCAATCTGCCAGAAGCAGCCCGCTGCATCGTACTAACTCGCATGGAATTCGAGAAAATTCCTTGGCCTTGAAGTTCCGGGATAGCAGGTTTAATTTCCACTTTCACCAAGCGGGCAGTGCAGATAAAAACTGTTTGATCGACTAAATGAAAAGTCAACCAAGGTTGATTTAATAAATTCAGCACTTCCTCTTGAAATTCTTGTGCAGGCATCGGGATAGTAAAGGTTTCCGTGTGACCTTCCACATAATGAAATGTCACTTGAGTTGTGTTCTCTTTATCTTGAGTTAATTGACCAAAGGAACCTGCGCGCATAAATTTTGCTCCCAAACTTTAGAGTTGAAAAGATTAAGACGGCGGTTGAAACCGCGTCTTGTCAAACTAAGTCCACCTCCGTGGACTGAAGAAAATAATGTAATTTTAACCGCCCAACCTTCAACCTGCGGAGGCTGGTTTTGTTTGAAAAGAAGCGGTTGAAACCGCCCGATTTTCTGGCATCGCACTCATTTTCTCTAAATCTAGAACTTTTGCCAAGTCTTCTGCACTCATTAAACCCTGTTCTAGCACAATTTGCCGTAAAGATTTTCCCGTTTCTAGGGATTCTTTGGCGACGGCGGCGGCGTTGAGATAGCCGATGTGAGTGTTGAGGGCGGTAACGAGGGCGAGACTACCTTCAGCATAAGCGAGACACCGATCGCCCTTAGCTTCAATTTTGGCGAGGCATTGTGCAGTCAACGCGCTAATCGTATTGCCCAAAATTTCGATGCTGTGAATCAGATTGTAGGCAATCAGGGGCATCATCACGTTCAATTCTAATTGTCCTGCTTGGGCGGCAAGGGCGATCGCGCTATCGTAACCCATAACTTGAAAACACACCATCGAAGTCATTTCTGCCATCACAGGATTGTATTTTCCCGGCATAATTGACGAACCAGGTTGCACCGGAGGCAGTTGAATTTCCTTGAAACCCGTTTTCGGCCCCGAGTCCATCAAACGCAAGTCATGGGACATTTTAACGCAATCCTGAGCGAGATTTCGCAGCGCACCGGAGACATTTACAAACGGTGCCATACTCTGCATCGCTGCCATTAAATGCGGTGCTGGTTTTAGGGGGTGGTCGATTAATTCTGAGAGAATTTCAGCAACTTTTTGAGAGTATTCAGGGTGAGTATTTAAGCCTGTTCCTGCCGCACTTCCCCCCAATCCCAGAGATGTCAAATCATCGGATGCCCTGTCAATTCTCAAGGTATGTTCTCTGAGAATTTGCGCCCAAGCGCCGAAGGTGTCGCCGAGTCGAACCGGCACAGCATCTTGCATATGAGTGCGGCCGGATTTAACAATATTTTTGAATTCTTCTGCTTTGTTTTCTAGGGCGACTACGGCATCCGACAAAGCCGGAAACAGAGTCTTTTCTAACGCCAACAATCCGCCGATCCGAATCGCAGTCGGAATCACATCATTGGTAGATTGACCGTAGTTTACATGATCGTTGGGACTGACTCGCTTGTAGTTGCCTTTTTCATCGCCCATAATTTCCAAAGCGCGATTGGAAAGAACTTCATTGACGTTCATGTGGTGAGAAGTTCCCGCGCCTGCTTGGTAAACATCAACTACAAATTGATCGCGCAAATTTCCTGCTAAAACTTCATCAGCAGCTTGGATCAGTGCTTGGCTGATATCTTCAGGAATGCAGCCGAGTTTACCGTTGACTATCGCTGCAGCTTTTTTAATTAAAACGCAAGCATCGACGTAAGTTGATAAAGGTTTGATACCGCTAATTGGAAAATTTTCAACGGCGCGCAGAGTTTGAATGCCGTAGTAAACGGTAGATGGGATTTGTTTGTCTCCCATTGAGTCGCTTTCGGTGCGGTAGGTAATGGTTGGCTGTTGCGTCATATCGTTGGGTTTGTGATAATTAGGAAGTGTACAATTTTTTTGTAACAGCGTGTTCTGGGTGTTTTTACTTTACCGCACCCGCTGGCGACTGTACAGTAGCATAAATTGCGATCGCCCAAAATTATCCCACATCCTAGGGTTGAATCTCAAATCTCGAATCTCAAATCAAGTCTGGGGCGAGGGTGAGGGCGAAAGGGCAGTTTACAAAAAGCTAAAATTGATTAGAAAGGGCGATCGCACGCAGACAGGAATGCTTAGCTATAATCGTACCAGTCAATCATTTCATACTAAGAGTGAAACTCATAAACAAACCAGCAAAAACTTTCAAACAGCTAAATATTTTGATAATCTGCTTAATTGTCTCTGCAATTTTTTCGGCTTCATTAACTGTCAACTGTCAACTGTCAACTGTCAACTGTTAATCCCGTGCCCTCTCGAAGATGACAGCGCTAGCAGCACGATCCTTTTGGGCTGGCTGCTAACTGCGATTAATTGCAAAAATTGCCGTTTTAGCGATCGATCTGCTGGTTTTGTGGCAAAATAGATTGTAGTATTAATTTTTTAGGAGTTTTCATGGCTCGTTTCAATCCAATCCTTGTCCTCAGTGCCGTCACCCTTGTAGCTTTGGCTGGTTGCGGCGACAACCAAGCATCCACTCCGCCAACCGCACCTTCACCGGTTCCCTCTGCTACTACTACTACTACTACTACTACTACCAGCGGATCTGAGAAACCAGTATCTCCTGCTAGCTATCCAGAGTTAATGAGTGTAGTTACTAATACCAAAGCAGCAGTTGAGACTGGTGATTTCGTCAAAGCCAAAACCGAATTTGACAAGTTTGAAACTTCCTGGGATAAAGTCGAAGATGGCGTCAAAGCTAAAGAACCTAAAAACTACGAGACCATTGAAGAAACTACAGAAAAAGTAACAGACGAACTCAAAAAAGCTCAGCCTAGCAAAGACCTAGTGCTGGCTCAATTGCAGTCGCTAGAAAAGACCATCGCTAGCATTCCTCAACCCTAGATTTAAGTGCTAATTTGAGTGGGGTCATCTCAGTTTTGCATTTATAGTGCGAGCTTAAGAACTCGCGAGTAGAATACGCGAGTTCTTAAGCTCGCACTATAATAAAAAAAAGCTTTTTGCAAAACTGAGATGCTCCCATTTGAGTGTTTGTTTCTAGTGCGACGTTCGCCGTAATTGCTCAGAAACAAACACTCAATTTATGCTCACTCATTATATAAATTGAGAAACACTCAACTTTCAACCGTTATGAAAAAAGCATTTCGCAAGTACCATCGCATTCTAGCTATAATTGTTTTTTTACCAATTACCCTCACTGTGTTGACTGGAATGGCAGCAACGATGGGCCGGCAGTGGCCGATTAGCACAGGAATTTCATCGAGATTATTGTTGAAAATTCATACAGGTGAAATTTTTAACCTGCAAGCAATTTACCCGATTTTAAATGGATTGGGAATGCTTGGCTTGCTGGTGACAGGTTTAAGTATGTCGGGTTTGTTTGGCAGAAGAAAGCAGCCAACCTCTAACGATTAAAAGCAAAGATACGAGCAACTGATGAAGGACTTGAGGACGACTATTGAACCGGGTAATTTTAGGGTAGCAAATATGAGCTTAAAAATCAAAACAAATAACCTATGTACGGTTCCGGTTCATCGTACCGTAACTGTTGAACCAAATTTCTTGATTTTGTAACAAAAGTTTAAGTTCCGCATCCCGTAAAATTGTTATATTTGGGTTGCCAAAACAATTTTGAAGCGGGCGCACTATCAAACATTATGTCGCGTTACCCAAGCATAGATAACGTTATCAGCCTCCAACAGGCACTAGAAGGAATAATTGTTGAAGATTTAAAAAAGCTCAAAGCATTATTACCCGATCTTCGTAAATTAACCCGTAAAGCGGATCTTGTTGATGGAATTAGATCGCAATTGCTGGGAGATCACCTTCGGATAGTGTGGGCGAAATTAGACGACCTCCAAAAAGCGGCTGTAGCTGAAGTTATACATGGAGAGGACGGCTATTATTTTCCTGACATATTTAGGGCGAAATACGGAGAATCAGCAAATTTTGGAACAATCGATCGCTATGGAACTAACAGAGAACCATCACTGTTATGCTTGTTTATTTATGGCAACCAGATTCCTTACGATCTACAAGAATTATTGCTGAAATTCGTGCCAAAGCCCAAAAAAGCGACCTTGGATCATAGTGGTGAAACAGTAAAAAATCATGTTAAACTCAGCGTCCAAAGATATAACTACAGTACAAGGGAAAAAGATACAGAAGAATACGATATTCCCTTGACTTCTTGTGAAACACAGTTGACAGCTACAAAGGATTTAGCAGCTGTTTTGCGTTTGATTCAGTCGGGAAAAGTTACTGTTAGTGAGAAAACTGCTTTACCTAGTGCTGGAAGTGTAAAAGCGATCGCCTCTATATTGCAAGGCGGTGATTTTTATAATGAGGAACAGCGTCAAATTACCCTAGCGAAGGATAGCGACTATGATGATGAAGTATTCGCTGAACTCGGTAGCATCAAGCCCTTTGCTTGGATAATGATAGCGCAAGGGAGCAAGTTCGCGGAACGATCGGGCAAAAAGCTAGTTTTGACGAAAGCGGGACAGAAAGCTTTACAAGAATCACCCGCCAAAGGTTTACAGACAGCATGGAAGCGCTGGTTAAAGACAAAAATCTTTGATGAATTTCGCCGCATTGATGCGATCAAAGGACAAACTGGGAGGGGCGCAAATGGCATGACGGATGTGGCGTGGCGCAGAGATGCGATCGCCTCTGTGCTCGCAGAATGTCCTGTGGGTAAGTGGATTTTATTTCATGATTTTAGTAAATATCTAGTCGCAACAGGCCATAGATTTGATGTTACTGAGGAACCCTACTGTTTATATATTGGTGAAGCTGGGTATGGAAGCTTATCAGAATTGGATGGCCATAGTTGGCCGATTCTGGAAGAACGATATATGCGCTGTTTTTTGTTTGAGTATGCTGCTACTTTGGGCATAATTGATGTTGCATATGTCGATCCGTTCCTCATACCAAGTGATTATGACTATCTTTGGGGAACCGACTATATGGAATTCCTGAGTCGTTATGATGGCTTAGTATATTTTCGCTTGACGAGTTTGGGGGCTTATTGTTTGGGATTGACGGATCAGTATACTCCGCCAATAATTGAGGTTCGTCAAACGCTCAGGGTATTGCCGAATCTAGAAATTATTGCAGCCGGAGATGGTGTCGAGACATCTGATGCGATCGTCCTGGATATCTATACTAAAAAGGTGTCGGATGTTGTGTGGCGACTCGATCGCCAAAAAATCTTCGCAGCTATTGAAAATGGATATCCATTAGCAGAGTTTACAGAGTTTTTGAACGCCAGAAGTATTGAACCGCTACCACAAACTGTGCAGCAATTTCTAACGGATGTTACAGAGCGATCGAATAGCGTGCAAGATATAGGTAGTGTCAGGTTGATCGAATGTACTACCGCCCATTTAGCATTGCTGATTGCGAATGATTCCCGTACTAAAAAGTTCTGTCAGTTGGCGGGCGATCGCACTTTAGCCGTTCCATTGGGCCAGGAAACTAAATTTCGCACCGCCCTGCGGCAAATGGGCTATGTTTTGCCGCAGAGTGATAAATAATACACCTGATATTATAGCCTTTCTCAAAAAGGTGAGGTACGCGAAGGGCATAGGGCATAGGGCATAGGGCATAGGGCATGAGGCTCTCCTCATCTTTCTGAGAACTGCTATATTAGTGTCAACAATCGCCCGAAAACCTTTGTATCTTTTGTTTATAGCTGAGTCCAGATCCCCCTAAATCCCCCTTAAGAAGGGGGACTTTGAGAATAATCTTGTCCCCCCCTTGTTAAGTATTTGTAGGGTGCGTCGCGGGCGATAAATCCCTAAAAAGATCGACAATCTAGATCGCGACGCACCTTTGACATAGACTGGAGCAAATAAACCAAACATTTCTCTTCCTTCTTCCCTCTTCCCTCTTCCTTCCATCAACTATCAACTATCAACTGTCAACTATCAACTATCAACTGCCAACTATCAAATGCCAACTATCAACTATCAACTGCCAACTGTCAACTGCCAACTGTCAACTGTCAACTGTCAACTGTCAACTGTCAACTGTCAATTATGAGTTATGTTGCTGAAAATGCTTTAATCGTACAGAGCGATCGCTCAATTTTACTAGAAGTTCACGCCCCAACAGCACAAAAGGCACGAGAAGCGATCGCACCCTTTGCCGAATTAATCAAAAGTCCCGAACACATCCACACCTATCGCATCACGCCTTTAAGCGTGTGGAATGCGCGGGCGGCCGGAATGTTAGTGGAATTGATGATCGCAGCTTTGCGAAAGTATGCCAAATATGACATTCCTGAGTCGGTAGCGCAGGAAATCCAACTGCTTGGTACACGCTACGGATTGACGGTAATTGAAAGGATTGATGCGGAAAATCCCGATTTACAACTGCGGATTGCCGATCGCCCGCTGACAGAGTTGCTAGTGCGGGATGAGCGCGTAAAACCGCTGTTAGGTAAGCGGATTTCGGATCTTTGCTTTCAAGTCGATGCGGGGAATCGCGGTGTACTCAAACAAGCTTTGCTAGCAGTGGGTTATCCGGCGGAAGATTTAGCTGGATATGTCGAAGGTGCCGAGTTAGCAATTGCGTTGCGCGATCGCACTTTAGGAAGCGACTTACCCTTTAATTTGCGTGCCTATCAAAAGGAAGCAGTAGAAGCATTCTATCAGAGCGGAGAGGTTAGAGGTGGCAGCGGTACGATCGTCCTACCCTGCGGCGCTGGTAAGACGATTGTGGGGATGATTGCGATGAGTTTGGTGCAGCAAAAAACATTGATTCTCACCAGCAGTTTGACTTCGGTGCACCAGTGGCGCAGGGAAATATTAGACAAGACGAGTTTAACTGAAGATGCGATCGCCGAGTACAGCAGCAACAGCAAAAAAACGGCTTCTGTAACTCTCTCGACTTACCAAATGCTCAGTTATCGATCGACTAAAGATGATGAATTCCCGCATTTCGAGTTATTTAACGCGCAATCCTGGGGACTGATTATTTATGATGAAGTTCATCTATTACCTGCACCGATATTTCGGATTACCGCCGACTTACAAGCGCGACGCAGGTTAGGTTTGACGGCGACATTGATTCGCGAAGACGGGAAGGAAGGCGATGTTTTCACGCTAATTGGCCCCAAGCGCTATGACGTACCTTGGCGGGAATTGGAAGGACAGGGATTTATTGCTACAGCCAATTGTACGGAAATCCGTGTCGCCCAAAATGAGGCGGAAAAAATGGAATATGCCCTAGCGCCCCGCCGCAGTCAGTTTCGGATTGCTGCGGAAAATCCGGGTAAGTTGGATGTGGTGCAAAGTTTGTTGCAAAAGGAGGCGGGGCACCGTATTTTAATTATTGGTGAGTTTCTAGAACAGTTGGATGCGATCGCCCTAGTTACCCAATTACCGCTGATTACGGGGAAGACAAAACAGGTTGAGCGCGATCGGCTTTACGAAGCATTCCGTCACAAAGAGATTCCCGGATTAATTCTATCTCGCGTGGGCAATTTTGCCGTCGATTTACCCGATGCCGATGTGTTGATTCAAGTATCAGGAAAGTATGGTTCTCGCCAAGAAGAAGCGCAGCGCCTCGGACGAATTCTCCGCCCAAAATCCGATGGACATACTGCGAATTTTTATACATTAGTATCGCTACAAACTTGCGAGGAGGATTTTGCGCGACACCGCCAACTATTCCTCACCGAACAGGGCTACAGTTATACTATTGAGGTTCAAGGCGATGGTTAGTCGTCGGCATAATAGACCTTTTGCAAAATCTCAGATCTATCGAAAAGGGCGATCGGCTGCTGACAGTGCAAATTTGATATAATAGAATAGGTAAAGTGTGGAGTACGCACCCTACAAAAACACGCTCGATGTGCAGGTAAAAATCAATGACACAAACACTCGATATCGAAAAAATATTATTAGATAATCTGCGGATGCTTTCGACAGATAAACAGCAGGAAGTGCTCGATTTCGCGCAATTTCTAGTACACAAATTGCACCAGACACAAGATTTATCAAAAGAAAGTGATGAGTACAGCAGTTTGCTAACACAACCGCCACCACTCAAGCTATCTTTCACAGAAATTGCTAAATTGCCGATCGCGGAACGCCATAAAATACTAGCACCATATATGGCTGTCACAGCCCAAGATTTTTTGACCGATCCTGAATTAACTGAATTTTCTGTACTCGACAGCGAAGACTGGGAGACTGAATATGACTGGTAACTCCAAACGAGGAGAGATTTGGCTAGTACAACTAGATCCAACCCGAGGCCAAGAAATTCAAAAAACTCGATCGCCAATTGACGCTGTTATTGTCCGCGTCCTGGTTTGCAATCTGCAAAACCTAATGCCTCTGTGTCAAGGAAACTAGCGATCGCCATCTCAATGACTGCTTCGATTGGGTATTCAATTTCAGCAGCACGAGCAATTAGAGCAGCACGAATTCGTTCAGGAAAACGTCCTAAAATAACTTCGGCATCAGCGAGGGAAAGTTGCTCTTGAAGTTTGACTTGCATGGCATTTACATCTCAGTTGGAATTTGGACGTTGTAAGGGGGTTCAGCAGCTCTTAGAATGATGGCTTCTAGCTCCAATAGTAACGCAGGCTTCTCCCAATGAGAAATTGTCTGTACTGCAATCCGTATGTCTTCATCGCTATATTTATCGAGCCATGCCCACAAAAAAGCTTTGTGTCCACCACTGAAGCGACCTCGTAAGCTCTTGGTTTTACCGATGTAGAGCAATCCATCAGTTCTGTGCCTGATTGCATAAATGCCAGGACGCGCAGGAATGCTCTCAAACCCACGGGTCAAAGGTTGACATTGCTCAAAAGGAATGAAAGCAATCGCATCTAGAATTCTTCGCGCTTGGATTTGTATGTCAGAATCATTCGTTGGCATGAAGGCAAGAAGGCTAATTGCACAGAAATCATAATCCCACAAATTCTGTTACAACCATCATAAACTAGGGATGGTTTCCTGCGCGATCGCACAAAGAAGGCGATCGATCCCGAGCTGATTTGAGCCTTGGCCGTGGCTGTGTTTTTCTAGGATATGGGAAAGGGGCGAGCGATCGGGTTTTACCGGTCGGTAAAAAATGTAACGTTATTTCCGTAAAAAACCCGGTTTCTGCCTCCAGGAGTATTCATGATGAAATTAAATCTAAAAAGCAACAAGTGCAGAATATCGGGCAACCATCCGAATTATACCTCCTAACATCCTGCTACACTATTAATAACCGCATCCTCACGCACATTTATGCTTCCAACAATCATCGCTGCTATCGCTCCCTACATCTCGGAAGTGTTCTCACTCATTGCCAGCAATATCGGCTACAAACTAGGAGAAACCCTCGGCAATAAATCTCAACAATGGGTAGAATTTCTGATTCCCGATCCCAATCAGATATCCTCCGATTCGACTGAGATAGAGCGAGCAAAACAGCGTTATTCTCAAGAAATGCTGGAATACGCAAAGGCGAAAGATGCTAGAGATAACGAATTGTTAAAGCTAACAGTAGCACAAACGGCACGTCGCATTGAGTTGAAGGAACAGGAACAGCAAGACAGACTGAAGCTGGCAGCCTTGCAGCGGGATTTGATGCGGGAATTGCAAGCAAAGGATATTCAGGTCAAGCTGGCTGAAATTCAAACAATTTGGGATAAAGATACTTGGTTTTCTAAGTTGAATCGAGAGGAAACTAAGCAGATTTTACTTCAGCAGCAACACCGCCTCTTAATCTTACTGTCACCGCCCAAGATTAGCAAGCGATGTCCGGAAACCTTTTGTGAAGATTTGCCAATTGAGATGAGAAGTGTCGGAGATTTTCTCAGACAGCATTATCCTCAACAGGATGTCTTACGCCCCGTTAAGTTTTATAGCGATTATTTCACTGAGTCGATTGGTGATATTGATGTGGAACGCTTGCAGCGAATTTTATCTCCCGTTCCGACTACAATTTTATATAGCGATATCAGCGACTATGCGGTAACTTTCCGCGTCGGGTTTTGGGGATTCCTCAATAATCAGGAAGTCTCCCTGTTTTCTACCAAAGTTTTTGACTGGGAAGAGGCAAAAGATGCACTTTTAGAATCTGGAGTAAGTGAGAAAAAAGCCCTCCGCATCATTCGGCAGTTGATTGTGGCGATTCACAAATTGCTGGCGGGATTTTTAGCCGATTTGTATTATCTCAATATTGACCCTGGCTATGAACCTTTGTTATTTAATTTAAAGGAGGAATTGGCTGAAGATGGATTAGCAGAAGAGTGGGTAAAACCTTATTTTGATATTCTTCAGGATATTCAGCGGCGACAGCGAGAAGTGTATGAAGAGGAGTTAAAAAAGCTAGCTGATGCTGAACTAAAAGCTTTAGAAAAATTGAGGCAGCGAGAAGTGTATGAACAAGAGTTGAAAAATTGGGCTGAAGCAGAAGCAGCAAAGTAATTCAGGATTAAAGAGCAGAAATGGAGATGTGTACGCACTCTCAAGGGACATTCAGCTTTCGTTACTTCTGTTGCCATCAGCCCGGATGGAGAAACTATTGCCAGTGGCAGTTATGACCGAAAAATTAAACTATGGAATCTGCAAAAAGGAGGAGAAATCCTTACTTTTAATGGGCATTCAGACAGCGTTATTTCGGTTGTTTTTAGCCCGAATGGAGAAACTATTGCAAGTGGCAGTGATGATGAAAGAATTAAACTGTGGAATCTGAAAAATGGACGGGAAATTTTTAGTTTTAATGGGCATTTAAAGGGTGTAAGCTCTGTGGCTTTCAGCCCGGATGGAGAAACTATTGCAAGTGGCAGTGATGATGAAAAAATTAAACTGTGGAATCTGAAAAATGGACGGGAAATTCTTACTTTTAATGGGCATTCAAAGGGTGTAAACTCTGTGGCTTTTAGCCCGGATGGAGAAATTATTGCGAGTGGTAGTGAGGACGATATCAAACTGTGGAACATAAACACTGGACGGGAACTTTGCACTCTCACTGGGCATTCAGATTGCATTACTTCTGTTGCTTTCAGCCAGGATGGAGAAAGCCTTGTGAGTGGCAGTGATGACGGAAAAATCAAACTATGGAATCTGAAAGATGGACGGGCAATTCTTACTTTTACTGGTCATTCAAAGTGTGTTAATTCTGTGGCTTTTAGCCCGGATGGAGAAACTATTGCAAGTGGCAGCATGGATAATACTATCAAATTGTGGAATCTGAAAATTGGACAGGAAATTTGTACTCTTGCTCGACATGGGCACTGGGTTATTTCTGTCACCTTTAACCCAGATGGAAACACTCTAGTTAGTGGCAGTTGTGATGGGACTATCAAAATTTGGCGGCGTGATGAGTGAACTACTAACAGGGAAAGATGAAAATTATGCTCTGTGCTATTTGCAAGTATGGTCCTACAAAACTTGACTGCGTGAGAAATAAACCGATAAAAGCTTAGGGAAAGTAATTGAAATGTCAGAAACAATTAATTTTGAGCAAGCAGTGTTAGAGAATCTGCGACAGTTGCCAAGGGAGAAACAACAAGAAGTGCTCGACTTTGCACAATTCCTCGTGCAAAAAGCGGAACAGAAAAAGCAGTTACCCAGCGAAAGTTCTGAGTCTAACAGTTCGTCAACAACCGCACCTACTCTCAAGCTATCACTTAGAGAAATTGCTAGCCTGCCAATAGCAGAACGCCATAAAATACTAGCACCGTATATGGCTGCTACAGCCGAAGATTTTTTGACATATCCTGAATTAACCGAGTTTTCTGTACTCGATGGCGAGGAGTATTTAATTGAGAAATATTACACTCGCAGCCACGACGCTTTTTTGAAAGGCTACGTACCCGAAGACGAAGGACTTTATGATGACTACAGTACGTTTGTCTAGATTAGATTGTCTGGAAAAGTTTTTGTGGCTAGCGAAAATCGGCCAAATTTCTCAAGCAGATGCAGCAGCAGTGAAACAAGTCTGGGATTTGTACGTTAAGCCTCAACTTTAATCATAATTCGATCGCCCTCAACTCCCCAACTCCCCTCCAACTCCCCCAGCCCATCCCCCAACAGCCCAACAATACTTAATAAAAACTTTATAAAACTTACCATTTCCGCATAGATTAGAGTTATCCTAGAAAATCCAGCAATCCTGCAAAGCGTCAACCTTCTCGTCACTTATCCAGTGGTTCGATGACTCAAACCCAAAGCACTAAAACCGCCACCCCAACTGCAATTTATTCCTTGACAATTGCTCCCGCCTGTGTATTGCGGGGTCGATCGGCGATCGCCCAAGCCGGAGATGCGATCGCCCGTTTCGGAAAGCGGCCGCTAATCGTCGGCGGCAGCAACTCCCTCGCCGCCGCCAAACCCTACCTGCAACCAATCCTCGAACAGCAGCAGTTACAATCCGCCGAAACACAATACGGCAACGATTGCAGCGAAACCAGCCTCGAAACCCTCCGCGCAGCAGCCGCCAGCCATGAAGCCGATTTCATCATCGGAGTTGGTGGTGGCAAAGCCTTAGACGCAGCCAAACTCGTCGCCTATCAGTGCAAAATCCCGATCGTCACCATACCGACATCAGCAGCCACCTGTGCCGCTTGGACAGCCCTTTCTAACATTTATTCCGAACAAGGCGCATTCCAATACGACGTCACATTAGCCAGATGTCCTGACTTATTAATCCTCGACTACGGCTTAATTCAAACCGCACCACAGCGGACATTAGTAGCAGGAATTGGAGATGCGATCGCCAAATGGTACGAAGCATCAGTCAGCAGCGGACACTCCGAACAGACAATGATCATTGCCGCCGTCCAACAAGCTAGAATCCTGCGAGATATTTTATTTCAAAAATCAGCCACCGCCCTCAAAGAACCCGGTAGCGAAACCTGGCAAGAAGTCACAGACGCAGCCGTGTTGCTAGCAGGAGTAATTGGCGGCATCGGCGGAGCCCAATGTCGCACCGTCGCCGCCCACGCCGTCCACAACGGCCTAACTCATCTATTAGCAAGTCACGGCACATTGCACGGAGAAAAAGTCGCCTACGGCATTTTAGTACAACTGCGACTAGAAGAAATGCTGCAAAACAATCAACTTGCCGCTAGCGCCAGACAGCAACTGCTAAAATTCTACGCCGAGATTGGATTGCCCCAAACTTTAGACAATCTAGGACTAGGAGACGTTAGTCTCACACAATTGCAGCAGGCCGCCGACATAGCCTGCAATCCCGACTCTGACATCCACAGACTGCCGTTTAAAGTCGTACCCGAACAATTAATGGCGGCGATGGTTTCTACTACCGCACCTGTGGGAGAATTGAAAATCAAGCATTAAAACCTTTTGTAGTAAGGACTTTAGTCCTGAAAAAACCGTGCTGGAAAGCAATACAGTTCCGTTAAGTCCGATCTCCCCTAACCCCCCTTCTTAAGGGGGCGACAAGAAAGCTTTCAAAGTCCCCCGACTATCCGGGGGATTTAGGGAGATATTCGGGGAATAAACATTGTTAACTTAACTAAACCGTATTGTGATAGAAAGGACTGAAATCCTGACTACAAACCAGGAAAACTGACAACTGACAAAAAACAAATGACTTTGGATTGGATTAGCCCTGCTGACAGGTTGCAAACACTACCGCCCTACGTATTTGCCCGTCTCGACGAACTCAAAGCCCGCGCCCGCGAACAAGGACTAGATTTAATAGACTTAGGAATGGGAAACCCCGACGGTGCCACTCCTCAACCAGTAGTAGAAGCCGCTGTCGCAGCCATCCAAAATCCTGCAAATCACGGCTATCCACCCTTTGAAGGGACTGCCAATTTCCGTCGCACAATTACCAAATGGTACAGCCGTCGCTACAATGTTGAACTCGATCCAGAAAGCGAAGCATTGCCTTTGTTGGGTTCCAAAGAAGGTTTAGCACATTTTGCGATCGCCTATATCAATCCCGGCGACTTAGTATTAGTACCGAGTCCCGCCTATCCCGTATTATTTCGCGGCCCGATTATCGCCGGTGCAAAAGTTCACAACATCATCCTCAAGCCAGAAAATGACTGGGTAATTGACTTAGGTTCCATTCCCGACAGCGTAGCCGAACAAGCAAAAATTCTCTACTTTAATTATCCCAGCAATCCGACCGGAGCGACTGCCCCCCGCGAATTTTACAAAGATATTGTTGCTTTCGCCCACAAACATCAAATATTACTGGTTCATGACTTGTGTTATGCGGAATTAGCCTTTGACGGCTATCAACCGACAAGCTTATTAGAAATTCCCGGCGGGAAAGAAATCGGTGTTGAATTTCACACCATGTCCAAAACCTACAATATGGCCGGCTGGCGAGTCGGTTTTGTAGTAGGAAATAGCAAAATAATTCAAGGTTTGCGAACCTTAAAAACCAACCTAGATTACGGTATATTTTCCGCCTTGCAAACGGCAGCAGAAACAGCGCTGCAATTGCCGGATAGTTACTTGCACGAAGTGCAGGAACGCTACCGCACTCGCCGCGATTTTATGGTTGCAGGACTGGCAGAATTAGGGTGGAATATTCCTAAACCTCTGGCTGCAATGTATCTTTGGGTTCCCTGTACTCCGGGGATGAGTTCTACGGATTTTGCCCTGAATGTTTTGCAGCAAACCGGTGTGGTTGTGACTCCTGGCAATGCTTTTGGCCCTGGTGGCGAAGGATATGTGAGGATTAGTTTGATTGCAGATTGCGATCGACTGGGAGAAGCATTGCGGCGCTTGAAACAAGCAAACATTCGCTATCAATAGTCATTGGTTATTGGTTATTGGCGATCGGCCGCTCACTCTGCATCAACTCATTATTATGTTGAGGATGACACCCATTATCCCCTAAACATAATAATGAGATTAACAAGCTCAGGCGCATATAAATTGTACAGTCAAGTTTGATGAAATTATTGTGGGGTGTCCCGCCCGCCCGAAAAATATAACGCAAGATGCGGGACAGCTTAGTGCGTAGGGTGCGCCGAAGCAGAAAAACCTGTTGAAATCGAAATAATCAATCTCCGAGGCACTCTACAAGTTGATTTAAGAGTGACTCTTTATTTTGTGGCCAGCTTTAAAACATCCGTGGATGTACGAGGTGCGATGCCGTGTCTCCTTAGTTATACTTAACAAAGATCATTAAGAAAGCATTTTTGCTATGTCCCTAATTGAATCTAAGTTAAACAACACCCGCAACCTTTTACAAGAATTAGGCAACTCAGTCTCTAGCTTAGTCAACTCCTCCCCGGATGTTTTTGCTGATTCGGGGATTCAATCTTGCCTACAGGATTTTTTAACTGTTTATCAAGAAGCCCGCCAACGCCTAGAAAATCCTAGTTTTCGGATTGCTACTCTGGGCACAACTTCCTCTGGAAAGTCAACGATTGTTAACGCGCTGATTGGTCGAAAAATCGCACCGATTGAAGCCGGAGAAATGAGTGGGGGTGTATTAACCATCAAACATTCTCAAGAACAGAGATTAATGATTGCAGAAACGGAAGATGCTGCTTGGGATGCTGGTGAATGGACAGGCTTAAGCGATGAGGATTTATATCAGCGAATTAGCACCGTGATGCACTCCTATCACGCGGCGCGGAAAAAGCGTGAGTATGTTGCGCCACAAATAACAGCTCATGTTCCTCTTTTACCTGCTTGTCATGCTTCTTTACTGGGTTTACCCAACGGAATCGGAGTTGAATTGATTGATTTACCGGGATTGAAATCAGTTCAAGACCGGGCTAACTTAGCAACTATCCAAAAGCAAGTTAATAAAGCTTTTAGTTTAGTGGCTTTGGACTATATGCAGGTAGATGATGACCACAGAAAACGCCTATTAGAAGAATTAAAGAAGGTTGTCGAAGATCTACAAGGTCGCACAGATTCGATGATTTTTATCTTAAATCGGGTCGATAACCGAGGAACCGATGATTTACCCCTATCAGAGCGGATTGATAAGTTAAGAGAAGAAATTAAAGAGGTCTTATCACTTCCAGAACTTCCTGATGTTCTGCCTTTTAATGCTCGTCTTTTATATTATGCTCAGTGTGCTTGGGGTTCTGGATCGGGTAACGAACCGTCAGTGATCAGTCAGGAGATACGGTTAAAACTCCTTAAAGCTATGTTTCAAGACTGTGCAGGAGTTATTAAATTCAATACTAAAGAAAACCGCGATTTAAAGAATTGGTTTCGCGATATTGAAGATCGGGTAGATGACAATAAGACTATTGATGATGAAACCATGCGACAAATTCTCCACTATTCTTTAGAATGGAGTGGAGGTAGAGAACTTTGGGCTCGTTTCCGTGTGCGGGTTCAAGAATCATTTGCTGAATTGGTAATACTTCCTGCTTTGTTGGAAGTATTCGATAATTACGATGCTTTGGCCAAATCTCTCGATATTCTGATTCAAACCAGAAAAATTTACAATCAAGAGCAGGTTGAACAAGAAAAA
This sequence comes from Microcoleus sp. N9_A2, assembly GCF_036701775.1. NCBI lineage: Bacteria > Bacillati > Cyanobacteriota > Cyanophyceae > Oscillatoriales > Microcoleaceae > Microcoleus > Microcoleus sp. N9_A2. The sequence goes on from NZ_JAUBRH010000004.1 coordinate 30,996, forward strand.
TATAAAATTGCTAAAATCCGTCAAAATTTGCATAAAAATATTAAGAAAATTGCTCAGCAATTTAAGGACGAAATTGAGGAAATAATAAATTTTTTGAAAAGCAATGATCCTAACGATCATATTAAGTTTAAAAAAGCTGCTGTAAAAAAAGAATTTGATGGTTTTTCTCTGATGCTTAATGCTGTCGCTGAGGTAGAAGGAGACTTAACCAAGGTTCTAATTGTTCCAGTTCGTGATGCTTTTAAAAATAATCAAGGAGCTTTTGAGCTAAGAGATCAACTACGGGAAGTTATATTCCCTTCATTGGCTGATGATATTTCTCAAGCCTATGATAATGTTAGTCGTAGACTCAGTACATTTTCTTCTGAGTCAGAAAACTTAGTTAAGCGTGTACGGGCTGATGATGATAAAGGGAAAAAAGAACTTGAACATGATGAACGCTATGTTCGCCTGCTATATCACAGGATGAGAGAAGCTATATCCGCAAGAGCGGAGTTTTTCTTGCAAGGAAAAGCCCAGCAATTTGAACAAGCATTAGAATCATTAGTGAATGAGCAAGTTAAGAGATTAAAAGTTTGTTTGTCAGACAAAACTTTTTCTTCGATTAATGTTGAACAAGCAGCAATCAGTAATTTACGCAAAAAGTTAGCTCAAAACTCGCCAACTTTACCTGATAAGTTTTTTGAACTTTCCGCTCCTATAAAACAAAATCGCTCCACAAAAAGAGAAGTAGTTGGCAAAAAAACAGAGTATGAAACTCGCACAAAAACAGAATATCAAGACTATACAGAATCTTATCAAGATGGTTCTTGTTTCTCTAGCACAAAAACGAGAACAAAAACACGACCTGTAACCCGTAATTACCAAGAAGCTGTAACTCGGAATATTTACGAAGATATCGAGTATGTTGAACTTCTCCTTCCTTCTCCCGACTTAATGGCAAAACAATGGTTAAGTGGAATTGAGAAAGGGAAAGGGAGTTTGTGGGAGATTTTACGTGAGTGGATTATCAAACGGTTAGATGATGTTAGCAGTATCTTTGAAGAATCAGTTGATGAGATTACCAATCTAGCTGAACGTGCTTTGCAACAACAATTAACTATCATTGAGGAAAATTTTGATCAGGAAAAACAGTTCTGGCTTGATTTTGAAGTTAAAAAAGATCATGCAACAGCGGTTTGTCAAAATTTAGAAAAAGATTGTCGTCAATCTTAAGTCTGCTGTTGTATAATTTTAGGGAGCATCTTGCTCCCTCTTAAAACAATCTATTCTTTAAGGATTAACAATGATGTTTTCTCAGAAGTTAAACGAAGTAAGAGAACGAATAAGACATGAATTAACAGGTAGTAATCCTCCTGATTTTTATTTGTATCATTCTACTAGAATTTGGTGCCAAGAGCTTGGTATAAATAAAGATATTGCTGCCTATATTCTGAGAGGTTATGATCATCAGCCTGAAATAAAAAACTTAACAATTTATATTTATCAAAAAGGCACAATAGAAAAGGAAAATTGGGGTCTACTAACTCGATATGGATTCTATCAATATATAAACGCGCTTTTTAATCGAATGAACATTAGGAGGGAAAAGATGGAATTTATTGTACTTATTGCTTTCGCTATTACCGCAATTGGTTACTGGATATATATACTCAACCAACAAAAACAACAAACAACTCGTGGAGAAGAACCCAGACAAGATAATCCTAATCCTCTGGCTCCTACTGTTTCTACAGGTCAAACGCCTTCAATTCCAACTCCTTCAATTCCCAAAAATACTAATCAGTTTTTAATTTTAGTAGTGTCTCATTCACAGGCAGATTTTCTTAAATCACTCCAAGCAAAAGAAGAAATTGATTTTAAGGATGGGGAATATCTTTATGAAATCACGAAATATTTATGGCTAGGCTCGGAAACTGAATACTCTCAAATAAAACGTAATATCAAGGAGTATGAAGTCCCCAAAGGAGAAGAATCAGAATATGATATTTATCTGGTCTATATAAAACTAGATCAAGCTGATGAAGGATTCACTTCAAATGTGGATCAACTGGATAGATATGATGCTTTCCGTAAATTAGCTGATTTATCACGTAATCTTACAATCTCCGATAGATTGCAAATGGAAGCCTACGGAAACATTGAAGTTTACAATCGTTAAACAGGAGATAGTAAAATGCTGATTGATACCACTCTGTTAGTTAACAATCCCGAAATTATCAAGGGTTTACTTGATGGTTCCATGCAACGGTATGGAAGCGTTATTAGATGGGCTGCGGGAACTGTAAATGGTGGTCAAATTGTCCGCCATTTAGCCGAAACTCCCGGACTGACTAGCAAACTGATGACTGTTCCCTTTTCTCCCATTGTGGCAGGAATTGATGTTATTGGTCATGGGCTTAACTATCATAAATTAATAGGTGTCGAGGGTAAATTAATCGGTATTGAAAAAACCTTATCCTCAGTGATGGGGCTAAGTCAAATTGCTGCGGGCGCAAGTGTTTTAAACCTTGGTGTCAGTATTGCGGGCTTTGCCTATATGGGCTATAAACTGCACCAAATACAAAAAAATTTAGGTCACATTCAACAGTCAATGGAAGAAGGCTTTAACCGTGTTGAAGCTGGCTTAAATGGGATTAAAAATAACTTAACAGCAGGTTTTAATCATATTGATAATCGCTTAAATAGTGTTGACGAGGGCTTAAATATTATCTCTGGACAATTGGCCTATCTGTATTTATTGGTAGAAGACAGCCGCCAAAAGCAAAAAAGCCTTGCTAAAGCTATTTCCCATCTTCATCAAGCCATGCTAATTAAAGAAATTGCAGCTTTAAAAGCTGAACTTTACGATCGCTCTCTTTTTCCTGATGAATCACCGAGAGCTGCCATTAAAACAGCTTCTAGTGTGGGATTATTTCTCAGTAATCAAGCCATGCAAGCTACCCCAGAATTAGATGCTGAAATTATGCTTAATGCTGATGTTTCTATTCAAGGTTGGGCTGTAGCCGTAGCAACAGAAGCCAATCTTCTCTTAGAAATAGGGAAACATCAAGAAGCTAAAGAATTACTGGCGTTACAAATCCCCCAATTTAAACAAGTCGCGGAAAGATGGGGTAAGGCACTAATCAATGATGAAAACACTTATCTATCTACTGCTTATCGCTTTACTAATTCTCGGTTTAAAAACCATATTACCTCAGAACGAGTAGAACGAATTACGGAAATATCACCAAGCGATCGCACTTTATCTCCTGACCAAATCCGAGGCAAAAAAAATTATGTTGATGTAGAGTTTGAAATGTCCTATAATTCTGCTAAATTTGATCAAACATGGACACATCGCCAAATTGCTGTAGCTGAATATTTGGATGGGTTGAGTGAACTTTCAGCAAGATTAGAAGGTTTAGAATCGTTTGCAAATCTGTGCGAAAGTAAAGGTGTTAAAAGCAGCCGTGAAATTCTGCCTGGGCCAGACACTGAACCGGGCATATACATACTACCCAGCACATAGGGTAAAGTGTGTCATATCAAATCCGGTAGCATCGGAATTAATATTACCCACAATCAGGACACGGCAGTGCCCATAAGTGTCAACTTAAGCTTTTTGTGCGCCAGTCATCCCGCCCACCCGGCAGTCCGCCAGGGAATGAATTCCCTGTCTAATAGCTAAAGTCCTCTCAAAGAGGACTGAAAAACTCATTAGTCCTCTTTGAGAGGACTTTAGCTTTGAAGCAGGGGTTTCAACCCTTGCCGGACTATCGGTTTTACGTTAAGTTGACACTAATGGGCACTGCCGTTTCCCTACAATTAATGGGGGTAGGGAAACGGCACTGCTGTGTCCTCCGTTTCTATCATCTCTGAGTGCAACTATAAGGTTTTAATTTGCTCGATCGCCCAGTCAAAAGTTTCCATAACTTGCTTGAGTGCAGATTCATCCTGCAAAGTAAACAAAGCCAAACTCGGAGACCTTCTCTCCCCAGGTTCTGTAGGTAGCGACAGACCGATCGAACTCAGCTTACTTCTCAATTCCAGCCAATTTTGTTCCGCATTAAACGGCGGCTGGGAACCGTAATTATCAGCAGAAATCTCCATTCTGCCAGCAATATCTACAGTGAATAACTGATAGGGTTTTCTTCCCCTTTGAGGCAATTGAGCGGCGAAACCGCCGTAGGCATCCCCCGTTCCCCAGTGGATTTGAACTTCGGGTTCTTGACTTTTAGCCCAAAGGTAAATTGCTCTTGCCATTTGCGCCTCGTCCGCGCCCCGTCTAGCTTTGATTTCCGCAAAAAATGAAGATTCATCCCAGCGCCTTCTTTCGCGCGTTGCGCTGGATTTTTTCTGCTGTGCTTCCGCTGTCTGACCGATCACTCTGGGAACTAAAGTTTTCAAACCGTCTTCACTTACATACTGCTTAATTTCCAGTGCAAAAACTTCAACCGGGTCCATTTGTTCGTTGAGAAATTCCACAACTCGGCGCATTTCAGCGGAAATCTCGTCAGCGACAAACACTAAGCGAATTTTACCCGCTTGCAAATTAGTTTTAACCTTCTGCCAAAACCTATCTTCATTAGCATCCGCGCCCAGAAACTCTTCAAAAATCTGTTCTGGATCGCGGCCCCGATCGCGACAATTAGCTTCAAACAGAGCAATAATTGAATCGACTGGCCAGTGAACTACCGCATTAGCAGCATAGTCGATCGACTGACCCAAAACTTTTTGCCGCAGTTCGGCATTAGGAGTGCGCCTGACATCCACCAAAGTAGGAACTGCATTTTGGTCGAGAAATAAATGATCCAGCGACCACTGGACGGCTGTTTCCTCATCGGTGGGCGCTGCTGCTTCCCGCGAAATTAACAGCCACCTGCGCGCCGTCGCCCGATCGATTTGGTCTCCCGCGATCAAATTAGGATAAGTTACTAGCAAGTCTTGTAACTGGTCTTCCGAGTCGTAGGGCTGTTCCATCATTTCAACCAGCCTGTCGTCGTCCTGAATCAGATAAATACCTCCAGCCATGCAAGTCCACCTACTCAATTTGAGATTTTCATTGTTTGAACAGTTAACTGTTAACTGTTAACTGTTCGCTGTTGACTGTTGACTGTTAACACACTAATTAGCAATAAAGCCAGTAAATACTTGCTGTGCCGGCCCGGTCATGTAAATCCGCCCAGAAACTTCGGCCCATTCGATTTCCAAAACGCCGCCGGGGAGTTCAACAGCAGTTGTCCGATCGCACTTTCCGACCAACACCCCAGCCACCACAGCAGCACAAGCACCAGTCCCACAAGCTAGAGTAACACCTGCGCCCCTTTCCCACACCCGCATTTTTACGTAGTTCGATCGTATTACTTGAATGAATTCGGTATTTGTGCGCTGCGGGAAGGCTGGGTGGTGCTCGAACACAGGCCCGACAGTTTCTAAAGCAACAGCCGAAACATCGTCTACAAAAGTAATGCAGTGAGGATTACCCATGCTGACACAGGTAACAGACCAAGATTTACCCGCTACCTCGATCGGCACATCAATAGCTTTAGCATCCGGTGCGGCCAAAGTTGTCGGAATTTCCGCAGCCAGCAGCCGGGGAACTCCCATATCCACCTTAACTTGACCGTCCGATCGCAATTCCGGGCTAATGACACCCGCCAGAGTGTGGATGCGATACTGAGTTTTCGCCTTTGATCCTTCCAAATCGGCGATAAACTTAGCCAAACAGCGAATCCCGTTGCCGCACATTTCCGGTTCCGAACCGTCGGAATTAAAAATCCGCATCGTATAGTCAGTGCCATTTTGACCCGGAAGAGCAAAAATCACGCCGTCTGCGCCAATGCCAAAATGTCGATCGCACATTTCGACAGCTTGTTCTGGTGTTATCACCGGTTCCGAGGAGTGGCGGTTGTCAATCAGAATAAAATCATTGCCCAGTCCGTGATACTTCGCAAACTCGATCGGCATAAAAAACAAACCTCTTTTGGTTAAAACTGATTAGATAATTTGGCGACCAAATTACCCATTTCCCAGTATTATAAAACTTTATGCAATTTATAGTCCTTTCTAGTCAAATATAAACAAATATAATTTTTATAACTCTACAGGGATATCTAATTAATGCTGATGTCAATGGCTCAATGAATATCAGTCGAAAAGTAACCGCCAACTGGTTTCTCTCTCATCGGGTACAGGCACTTGTAATTGCGGCAGTAAGGGTTAAACGGTATAAACAGAAGAATATGGTTTAAGGTAATATTTGACTATATTTTTCTGAACTATGTCTGAATTTGAAACCGGATTGCCCAGCATTCGCTTAATACAAAGCTACATCAAAGACAAACAACAGGTGGAGATCAAACTCCTGACCGGCGACTTAATAGCTGGCAGAATTTTTTGGCAGGATAATAGCTGCATTTGCCTCCTCGATCCCTCAGAAACACAAATTCTGATCTCGCGACCAGCAATTGCTTATCTCAAACCCAACGGCTGAGAGTGGGGAATGGTGAATGGGGCAGTTGACTGTTGACTGTTGACTGTTCGCTGTTGACTGTTCGCTGTTGACTGTTGACTGTTGACTGTTGTCAGTTGGCAGTTGACTGTTCGCTGTTGACTGTTCGCTGGAAAGCTCACCACAGTCAACTGCCAACTGACAATTGCCAATTGCCAATTGGCAACTGCCAACTGACAACTGCCAACTGACAACCGCCAACTGCCAACTGCCCGCTGACTAATCGCTAAACAGCTTTTCGATGACTTGGGCCTTGACCAAAGGCAGCTTTAAAGCAGGTTGCGGCACCGGCGGTGAGGCCGTCCGCTGCATCAAGCCGAGCTCGTAGAAGCCGCCGCACAGCAGCAAACGATCGCCTTCTTGCAAATTGCTAGTTCCGTCCGGCCAGCGAGTAAATTTCCCTTCCCGGCGGATCGCCCGCACCTGCACGCCGTACTGGGCGAGTACATCTACCTCTGACAGTTTTTTGCCCGCCCAAGGGCTGTTTGCTGGCAGCCTCAGCCACTGGCAAGAACTGTCGCCCTGCGGCACTGCAACTTCCCCCTTCGCCAGCAACTCAAAACTGATGAGTTCTTCCGGTTCTCCCACTACAAAAAGCCGATCGCCCGGCTGCAAAGCTGTCTTCCCGTTAGGATAATCAATTTCCTCGCCATTCTCGCGGACGATCGCCATCACGCTGACCCCTGTCAACTGTCGCAAGTTAGTTTCTTCCAGAGTCATGCTGGTGATGGGAGAACCCTGCGGCAAACTGTACCACTCGCTGTTCATATCTCGAACCGCCACTTTCAAATCCCGCGAAATCGCCAAAGGTTCGCGCGGTGGCCGCAATTCCAGATAGCGGCTGCTGCGAATTTGCTGCACTTCCCGCCCGATCGCCATTGCCGAGATCCCAATACTAGCCAGCAAGTGGGAAGACAGTTCTAAACTGGCCTCAAACTCCGGCTGCACTACTTCCCAGGCACCCAGTTGGTAAAGCAGTTCGATGTCTTTATCTTGGTTTGCCCGCACCACAATATCCAAATCCGGGACTAATTCTAAAGCCCGCTTCAGACACAAGCGAGTGCTCATGGGATCGGGAAGGGCGATCGCCATGGCTTTTGCCCGTTCCACCCGCGCAGCTTCCAATACGTGCAAGCTGGCAGCATTCCCGTAAATGTAAGGAATTCCTTGCATTCTGCACTCTTGAATTCTACTTTCTGACTCGTCGATCACCACAACTGAACAGTTGCGACTTTGCAGCATTTTGACTAAAATTCTGCCGACTCGCCCGTAGCCACAAACCACAACATAATTTTGTTCCGGCAAAGTTTCAGCTATTGCCACAGGTTGAGATGTTTCGTCAAAATAGCGCTGCAAAGGCCCGAAATTTTCCGCCCATTTCAATAACTGCGGCACGCTTCTCAATACAAACGGAGTTAGCACGAGGGTGACTGCTGTCGTTCCTAAAATTAACAGGTAAACGTCCCGCGAAACCAGCCCCATCATTTGACCGGCACTAGCGAGTACAAAGGAGAATTCTCCGATTTGAGCTAAGCCCAAACCTACGATCAATGCTGTTTTTAGTGGATAACCAAATAGCCTAACGAGTGGCGCGATGATCAAGAATTTGCCGACAAATACTATAAATACCAGTCCCAGAATTACTTCTAGATGGCTCCAGAGAAACATCGGGTCGATTAACATACCGATGGTGACAAAAAATAAGGATGCAAAAATATCTCGCAAAGGCTCAACGTAAGTTAGAGTTTGGTCGGCATATTCCACCTCCGAAATCATTAAACCCGCCACAAATGCGCCCATCTCGATCGAGAAACCCAAATATTCTGTCAGCAGCGCAATACCTAAAGCCAGAACCACAACTCCCAGCAAAAATAGTTCGCGGCTTTCTGTTTTCGCGAGATAGCGCAGCAACTGCGGGACAATCCAAATGCCTGCAATTACAGCACCTGCAGCAAATAAGCCGATCCGCAGCAGAGCCCAAGCTACCGTCATGCCGATCGCTTCTGCTGGCTGATTGAGTGCCGGCAAAACTGCTAGCATTAGCCCCAAGGCCAAATCTTGAACTACTAATATTCCCAGCATGACTTGACCGTGGGAAGTACCGCTTTCGTTGCGTTCCATCAAGCACTTGAGTACAACTGCTGTAGAGGAAAGCGACAGAATCGACCCTAAAAACACGCCTTGGGCGGGCGATTCTACCCAACCTACAGCCAAGGAAATTGCAGTAGTAATGGCGATCGTCAGCACAATTTGCAAGCCCCCCCCGCCCAAACTAATGGCTTTTACTTTCTGGAGTTCGGCGAAAGAAAATTCCACTCCCAAGGCAAATAACAGAAAAGCAACCCCGAATTCAGCCAGGGTGTCTACCTGAATTAATTCTTTAATCAGCCCCAAACCGGCCGGCCCAACTACGATCCCTCCCAGGAGATACCCGAGAATTACCGGCTGTCGCAATAGCGATGCAAAGAGTCCTCCTGCAGCGGCAGCAGCGAGAACTAGAACTAAGTCAACGATCAGTCGGAAGTCTTCTTGCACAACTTTATGAAAAAAGTATAAAGTTATATTATAGTATCTAATGTGTTGACTATGTTTAGTGGGTTGACTGTAGTTGGTGAGCCAGGGCAACTGCAACTATATAACCCGGTATTTTTTGAGGCTAAAGAGTTTCACTCCTCACAAAAAGCTTAACCTCTTGCAAGTTGATCGACGCATTGGGGCTTTATTGGGGGTAATGTTTCACCTCAACCTGATGAGGGCGGACAGATTAAATCAAGTTACTTTTTTTAATCAATTTGAGGCTGGGTGGAGTTATGTTGATTACTTTTTTGTAGTGAGCGGTTTGATCATGGTGTACGTTCACAGATTGGCGATCGTTCAGTTGACAGTTGACAGTTGACAGTTGACCGCAAGATAGCGACCTCTACCTGGAAGGAAGAGGATTCGAGTAATGAATAGTCTTCTTTTAATTTCTCCCGCTTATGGGTTCCGGCTTTAAACCATTTTTTTTGGTAAAAATAATTAGTTAAAATCGTTTTTAGTCAAGCCATACTTGCGGATTTACCCGATATACTGGATAATTACTCTGACACTTTGGTGTTTTTTTCTAGTAATTCCCGGTTTTGCTAACACTAAAGATTTAGGTTTTAGACAAGTAATTGTGTCGTTGCTCTTGATACCTCAAAATGACCAGTCCATTAGGGATGTAGGTTGGACAAAGCTGCCGTCGCACCTGTAAAGACGGCGCTAAAGTAGGGAGTCCCTAACTTTATTTAGGCAGTCCGTATTTGCTCGGTCACGAACTGAGCGTTGCCGATTTCTACCTAATTCCAGTCTTCACCTACCTCTCGCAGACCCCAGAGTACGAAGCAACGATCGCGCAAAGTTCTTCGCTGCAGACTTGGTGGAATGAAGTCAGTCAACTTCCCAGTGTCAAGAAAGTCTGTACTTGACATCTGTGCATTTATATAACTCACGGGTTTACAACCATGTCGCATTTATTTGAGCCATTGGATCAACGTGGCGTTAGCTTCCGAAATCGCATTGCAGTTTCTCCCATGTGTCAATATTCAAGCGTGGATGGATTCGCGAATGATTGGCATTTGGTTCATCTTGTCAGTCGAGCGGTAGGAGGGGCAGGGCTGGTGATGACGGAAGCAGCGGCAGTCGAGCCTGAAGGACGAATTACGCCACAAGATTTGGGAATCTGGCAAGATGCTCACATTGAAATGTTGGCGCGAATCGTCGAGTTAATTCACCGCAACGGTGCGGTTGCTGGAATTCAACTGGCTCATGCAGGTCGAAAAGCCAGTACAGCGCCTCCGTGGGATGGCGGCGATGTGCTTTCAGAATCTCAAGGAGGATGGACTTCGATCGCCCCTAGCGCCATTCCTTTTGAACCCAATAGCCCCGCCCCGACCGCTCTGAGTATCGAAGACATTCAGAAGCAGACGACACTCTTTGTCAGCGCAGCCCAACGCGCCCTCGCAGCCGGATTTGACGTAATCGAGATTCATGCGGCTCATGGCTATCTACTGCATGAATTTATGTCTCCCTTGAGCAATCAACGGACTGATGACTATGGTGGCAGTTTTGAGCATCGCATCCGGTTTGTATGTGAAGTTGTACAAGCGGTGCGAAATGTTTTGCCGGATCAAACACCGCTTTGGGTTCGCATCTCTGCAACCGATTGGGTTCCAAATGGTTGGGACATTGAACAAAGTATTGCACTCAGCGATAAATTAAAGTCACTGGGCGTTGATTTAATGGATTGTTCATCAGGCGCAATTGTACCGGGTGAAAAGATTCCGACGGGTGCAGGTTATCAAACTATTTTTGCCGATCGCATTCGACGCGAAGCCAACATCGCCACCGGAGCAGTTGGTATGATTACTGCACCCGCGCAGGCTGACCACATCATTCGTACAGGCCAAGCAGATATGGTATTACTTGCCAGAGAACTGCTGCGCGATCCTTATTGGCCGATGCGGGCTGCGAAGCAACTACGTCAATCCGTTCCTGCTCCTATTCAATACGATCGCGCTTGGTAATTAAGCGGATTTGCGATCGGTTTTAGGTGAGCCGATTTAATCAACAAACAGGAGTGAATATGTCTGAGATTCAAAACAAGGTTGTCATCATTACAGGAGCAAGTAGCGGTTTAGGTGAAGCCACCGCTCATCGTTTAGCCGCCAGCGGAGCCAAACTGATGCTTGCTGCCCGCCGCGAAGATAGGCTCAAAGACTTGGTGGCTTCGATCAAAAAAACAGGTGGCACCGTTGCCTATCGAGTCACCGATGTTGCCGATCGCGCTCAGGTGCAAGCATTGGCGGACGCAACGCTGGAAACCTATGGACGGATTGATGTGCTGGTCAACAATGCGGGTTTAATGCCCCTGTCTCCCCTCGACCAGATTAAGGTCGATGAGTGGGATCAAATGATTGATGTCAACATTAAAGGCGTGCTTTACGGCATCGCTGCGGTGCTGCCGACTATGCGCCAACAGAAGTCCGGCCATGTAATCAACTTGTCGTCCGTTGCAGGGCACAAAGTATTTCCGGCGGCGGCAGTTTACTGTGCTACCAAGTATGCCGTGCGAGCAATCTCCGAAGGGCTGCGGCTGGAGTCAAACGGTGAAATTCGTTCTACCAATATTTCCCCCGGTGCGGTTGCGACTGAGTTAACCAGTACCATCACTCATGGTGAGACGGCATCAGGGATAAATCAGTTGTATTCAGTCGCCATTGATGCTGATGCGATCGCCCGGGCGATTGCCTATGCCATTGAGCAGCCCGGTGATGTGGATGTCAACGAAATGATCATCCGCCCGACTCGTCAGGAGTTGTGAAGTGGCGCGCCTCAGAGTCGATCGATTCTCAATTGAATACGGCTCAAAGGCTGAACTGTTCCTGGATCGTCCATAGCTTGATTCACTAACGCCGAACCGGAAGCGATCGCACTGGACTTACCGGGTTTCGGCGAAACTCCGTCGCTAACAAGTGAAGTTTCGATCCCAACGCTAGCCGATGCAGTCAGTCGGACAGCGCAAACAGCCGTGTTTGCGGCGCATCCCTGGCAATTGTCGCCGGATAATCACCCTCGAAAAGATGCGGGGTTTTGCGGCTGCGCCGTCTTTTGATCAACTGCTGCATTAGCTTGCTTACCCAGATATCAGCAAGGTGCGTCGGTGGGTTCGATCGCACATCCCCTCGCGATCGGTTGGCACTCCAATTCGTTTCTCTGAGGGCATCGTTGTGTCGATCGCACCCTCCCAGGTCAAACTCAACAATCTAATCAATCTCGCAACCATAATATCGGATAATTGTAAAGCAATTCACCAAGCTAACAGCATGAGTATTGACCCATTAAACACAGACTACGGCATTGCCGGCCACCTCACCTTCGCCACGGGAAACGGTGGTTTCCCGATGATTCACATCGACAACGGTCAAGCCAAAGCCTTAATTTCTGTGTATTCCGGTCAAGTGCTCTCCTTTCAACCAGCCACCGAAACCACAGACTTGATGTTCGTCAGCGACAAAGCCTACTACGCCGAAGGGAAAGCCATCAAAGGCGGTATACCCATCTGTTGGCCCTGGTTTGGCCCAGATCCCGAAGCCTTGGGGCGTCCGAGTCATGGGTTTGTGCGGAATCGCCTCTGGAATGTGCTGGAAACCGCCACAACCCCAGACGGCGCAACCAAAGTCACTCTAGGACTCAAGGATACCGATGAAACTAGAGCAATTTGGCCGCAAGCCTTTGAATTGGCGATCGCAATTACGATCGGCACCAGCCTCACTGTAGAATTAATCACCCGCAATAAGGGCGACAAAGCATTTCCCCTCACCCAAGCTTTCCACACCTATTTCCAAGTCGGCGATATCAACCGGGTGCAGGTTTTGGGTTTAGAAAATAGCCAGTATCTTGATAAAGCTGATGGTGGTGTCGAAAAAACTCAAGTGGGTGCAGTAGCAATTACAGGTGAAGTCGATCGCATTTATCTTGATGTCACCAAGGAATTAGTCATTGACGATAGCGCCCTCAATCGTCAGATTCGCATTAAATCATCGGGTAGTAAATCCGTCGTAGTATGGAATCCCTGGGTGACAATTTCTGCAAGTATGGCCGACCTTGATGATGCAGATTATCAGCGTTTACTCTGCGTAGAAACTACCAATGCAGCTACAGATATTGTGGAAGTTCCCGCTCATGGTGAGTTCCGCTTGCAGGCCATTTACAGCGTTGAACGCGACTAAGGAATTAGAGCTTAAGCTTAGCGGTGATGGGGTCAAAAGTCTCAGTAAGCGGGTCAACATTTCAATTGGATATTTTGGGCGTTGCTCAAATCCCACCCACAAGACGGGGATTGTTTCTTTAAATACAACTTAAATGCCGCTTAGCTGATTGAATTGAAAAACTCTGTCACCGTAATGACTAATAATACCAAATCCTAGATTTCTCCCGTCTTTATTTCTTAGTCCGTGAAAGAATTTCGGCGAAGCTGAGTCGAACCGTCTAGCGGCAAACGAAAGTTTGTACGATCGGTTTTAACCGCCGACTCCGATCTTTTTACTTACCATCAATTATTATGCAAATCTTCAACTGGACAAAACTTCAAAATGGATCAGACATTCGCGGTATCGCCCTCGAAGGCGTTCCCAATGAAACAGTCAACCTAACGCCCGAAATTGCGACAATCTTAGGTAAATCCTTTGTCAGTTGGCTGGTGCAAAAAGTCAATAAGCCAGCGGCCGAATTAACGATCGCGATCGGGCGTGACAGCCGCCTATCAGGGCCAACCTTAATGCAAGCAGTCATGGAGGGAATCACCTCAGTTGGTGCAACAGTGTACGACTTTGACATGGCCTCAACCCCCGCCATGTTTATGAGTACAATTACCCCTGGTTTTGATTGCGACGGCGCGATTATGCTCACTGCTAGCCATTTGCCATTTAATCGAAATGGCTTAAAGTTTTTCACCGCCAAAGGTGGCTTACAAAAGCAGGATATTACAGATATCTTAACACTAGCCCAAAGCAATTACTTTCAGCCAGCCTCATCGCCAGGTAAGATTACAAAGCATGATTTTATCTCCGTTTATGCTAACCAATTTGTCACCAAGATTAGGGAATCAGTCAATCATCCCGATAATTTTGAGCAGCCGCTGACAGGATTAAAAATTGTTGTAGATGCAGGCAATGGTGCTGGCGGTTTTTATGTTGATAAAGTCTTAAAACCTTTAGGTGCAGACACCACGGGCAGTCAGTTTTTAGAACCCGATGGTACTTTCCCGAATCATGTGCCAAATCCCGAAGATAAACAGGCAATGCAGTCGATTTGTCAAGCGGTAATTGAACATCAAGCTGATTTTGGGATTATTTTTGATACCGATGTCGATCGCAGTGCGGCCGTCGATCAAGTTGGCAAGGAACTCAATCGCAATCGCTTAATTGCCTTGATTTCTGCGATCGTATTACAAGAACACCCAGGCTCTACCATTGTTACCGATTCTATCACCTCCGATGGCTTGACACAATTCATCGAACAGGATATAAAAGGGATTCACCATCGCTTTAAACGCGGCTACAAAAATGTGATTGACGAGTCGGTTCGCCTCAATGAAGCCGGACAGGAATCATGGCTGGCGATTGAAACCTCTGGACATGGAGCTTTGAAAGAAAATTACTTTTTGGATGATGGCGCTTATTTGGTCAGCAAATTATTGATTGAATTGGCTAAGTCAAAGCTAGCAAACCAATCTTTGCCAGATTTAATTGCGAATTTAAAAGAACCGGAAGAAAGTGCAGAATTTCGGATTAAACTTGGTGTAGATGATTTCAAGGCTCACGGCGATCGTGTTATTGAGCAACTGCAAGAATTTGTCTCAACGCAAGCAGACTGGAAAATAGTTCCCAATAACTACGAAGGTCTGAGAATTTCCTGCACCTCAGCTAGCGAATCCGGCTGGTTTCTGTTACGCTTATCACTCCACGATCCAGTGATGCCTTTGAATGTTGAGTCGAATGTTAAGGGTGGTGTAGCTCGCATAGTGGCTCGGCTTTTAGCTTTTTTCCAAACCACAGAATCCCTTGATTTGTCGGCACTATCGAGCTAACTTTTTCTTTGGTCAGACTATTAGTTAACCAAACCTAATGAGGAATTTAATCATGTGGCTTTTAATCATAAAATGTTCTGCTGCAAGCTGGGATACCCATTCTAAAGCTTTCAAAGCGATCGCAGATAAATATCCGGCTACACCTCTTTCTTCCAAAAAGATGAAAGGCGATGCTCAACGCATCATGGAGTATCAGCTTGAGGATGTCAATGATGTAGAAGAATTTATGGAAGAATGCTTAACCTTAAATGGCTTCACCGCTACCTTTGAATCTCTATAAATCTCGGTAATAAGACTAGAGGAATTCTCGATTTTTATCTCATACCCTTTTAGCTAGGAGATCTCAGATTTGGGAATCAGTAGTATTTTCCTAAAAAGTAGGCTACAACTAGAAATTTTGAGGAAGGTTCTAAGAAAGTAAACTGCCAAGAAAGAATTAATTTAACAGCCGACGAGTTAACAATAATAATTATGTCGCAGCGCCGTCAACTATAACTAATACTAATTGTGGAAAGTTATGCAAGAGTAGCTATGGATTATAAAATATAATCCCATCCGGCTATAGATGAAGAGTGTTTCGGTTAAAACTTCGGCTTTCCTGGATTTGTGGTGGAAACGGTAGGGTGACAGTCTGCCTCAAGCGGGTTTTCCTCCCCGCACTACGGTAATTTTTATTATTCTTATCACCTCAAGTTAAGTATTTATTTAAGTTAGTCTCTCATCTCCAAATTTTTGAGTTTCCCAAGCTTTTTACCAGAAAGAATTGGTTTAAAGCCCAAAGCCCGATCGGGAGAAATTAAAAGAAGACTATTCATTACTCCAATCCTCTTCCTTCCAGGTAGGGGTAGCTATCAACTATCAACAGTCAACAGTCAACAGAACTACGGCTGTTTCTATCGACCGATTGAGGATTGCTATAGTGAGTCTAGATAGTTGAAAATATCTCCGCGAGAGAAACGTTAAGGACAGCTAGTGATGGTAATGACTGTGAATCGAGACAAGTGCGGGCTAAGTACGGAAATAATTACAAGTCTGATTTTGCGGTGGCGGCAGTTGAAAGCAAACAAGCTAACCGCCAGTTCAATCGGGGGAATTGTTGCTGGCATTCTAAGTTTTGCCCTGCCGGTGCAAGCTTTGCAGGTAGTTGTGACCCCGAAAAATCCCGAACTGGGAGATACGCTGTCAGTAATGATTCAGGTTGACGGTAACGGTGGCGAAACTCCCAAAGTTTCTCTCCAGCAAAAAAACTACCCCGCGTTTCCGATCGGCAACGGACGCTTTCGGGCCCTGCTGCCGACGACGCCGGTTGAGAAAGCCGGTGCCCGCCTTCTTCAAGTCACAGGTGACGGACAAGTGCAAAAATTGAGCGTGCAAGTGCGCGATCGAAATTTTCCCACTCAATCCATCTGGCTACCGCCTGGGAAAGACGAGGAAGGTACAGATGCGGAGTTTGATCGCGTAGACGCATTTAAAGCACTGGTGACACCCGAAAAATTTTGGGACGGCAAATTGTTGCGCCCCAACTCCGGCGAAATCACCAGTATTTACGGGGTGCGGCGGTATTATAATGGGGTATTTGCTCAGGACTACTACCACCGCGGCGTTGATTACGCGGGTGCTTACGGTTCCCCTGTAGTCGCACCAGCAGCAGGTCGGGTGTCTCTAGTGGGACGCGAATCCCAAGGGTTCAAAATCCACGGGAATGTCGTTGGTATCGACCACGGTCAAGGGGTAGCAAGTATTTTGATGCACCTCAGCCGGATTGATGTCAAGGAAGGCGATGTCGTGAAAGCCGGTCAAGTAATTGGTGCTCTGGGGTCAACGGGGGCTTCGACAGGCCCTCACCTGCATTGGGGACTTTACGTGCATGGGCAGTCCGTCGATCCTGTACCTTGGCGCCTTCAGGGAGTTGAGTAGGAATTTTTACGGATTTTGACGAATAAAGCCGTCAATTATGGGGTAAGTTTGTGGCTGGGGTGTGCAGATAACTGTTCAGGGGTTATCCGTATTGAGTTAGGATTTGTATAAAATTTCTCAACTCAACCCTCAAAACTCGAATCTCAAGACGCTAACAATCGCGTCTTCAAAAAAAACTCTATTAATGATGCCGTTGAGTGGGGACGCATATATGAGTATTGAAAAAATTGTTGAACAAGCTTTGCAGGACGGTTATTTAACGCCGTCTATGGAAGCTGAGGTGGGACGGATCTGCAATACGGCTTCGGAATTGTCGATCGAAGAGTACATGGCTCTCGATCGTCTGATGGGCTCTTTGTTGACTGGCGAAGTTGTGGTTCTGCCACGCAAACAGTTCATCAACGTGATGGAAGAGTTGGTACTCAGCGATGCGATCGCTAGGGTGGCCGAAATTGAAGCGACGAGCGACCTAAGTCTGGATGTGGGAGATATTGCGGCTTATGCTTTAAATAGGCTGCCACCTCTGTACGCTACGACGGAAGAGGGCGCTCACTTTCAAAGGGCTAGGGCTAAAGAGCAACTTCACGATTTGATTTCCAAAGAAGTCAACGCAGCGATCGCCCGCAACTTGGACAGGCCCGACACTCCAAACCCTACAGCTTTGGGCAAGTCTTCTGGAAACGAAGTTCTTTCACAGCTAAGCACTTGGCTGCAAGCTAACGCCACTAATTTTGAGCAGTAGCCGTAGTACCACTCCCAACGGCTCTATTTTGATTAAGTCGATCCCGCTCAATTCAGAAAGCGGGATTTTTAGTTTCTGATCTCAAATCTGTTAGCATCGGAA
Organism: Microcoleus sp. N9_A2; assembly: GCF_036701775.1. NCBI lineage: Bacteria > Bacillati > Cyanobacteriota > Cyanophyceae > Oscillatoriales > Microcoleaceae > Microcoleus > Microcoleus sp. N9_A2. The sequence goes on from NZ_JAUBRH010000004.1 coordinate 48,861, forward strand.
TTATTCATATATCTATTCTCGACCTCTGTGTGAATCAGCGTTAATCGATTGTCATCTGCGGTTAATACATTCTCTTTTTTTAACCGCAGATGAGGGCAGATGCAACACAGATTAACGCAGATAAATTAGATCAATTCCGGTTGTACTGTCCGTGATTGTTGACTGTTGACTGGATTTTACGCCTGATAATGCTACCGGATTTGATATGAGCCACTAACACAGGACGTAGGCAACTGGCATCATATATAGTAAGGTGCTCTATTATCCCGAAATCCTCGATAGTCGTTCAATAAAGGAGTCTAACGCGCCCTACAAGTAGATGAGGGTGTGACATTTCACCTTAGTCCTCTAACATTCATCTGAAGGCAGAAGCCAGAAGGCACAAGACCGAAGCCAGAATTCAAGAAAAAAACTTAAAATTTAAGAGCTTTCTTTATTTGTTAAATCAAATAAAAAATTTCTTCTTCCTTCTTCCTTCCTTCCTTCTTCCTTCTTTCTTCTTCCTTCTTTCTTTCTTCTTCCTTCTTCCTTCCTTCCTTCTTCCTTCAAACGATTAATTGTTGCTGTCAGAAGAGTCGGCCGAGGGGCTGGCGGTAACTTTTGTTTCTCGCTTTTCGCGTTTTTTCCGTTCCGCTTGGATGACATCTTGAAGCACTATTCGCGCTTGGGCCATTTTTTCCAAATTGCTGCGGTACAAATCTAAATCTTTGCTAACTTTGTCTTCTGGCAGGTGCAAAGCCAGACTGACTTTGGCGATCGCGTCGTTTCGCGTTTCTTGGTCTTTTACCATGTCGGGGTCAGCTTTTTCTAACAGCGAGAACAAGCCGATCGCGAACAAGCGACTGTACTTAAATTGAGCGTTGCTGGCGATCGCCCCTAAAGATGCTTGCAAATCTCCTGTATCTTGAAAGCTGGTGGAGCGATCAAGCCACGAGAGCAACTCTGATCCGGAAAGTCTATCTGCCAAGCTTTCCAAGCGCTGAGCGTCTTGCTTGTAGCGTTCGGGATCGTCTTCTAGGGACTTGCACAAAGCGTTAAAAATCGAAAGTCTGTCGGCTTCTGGGGCGTACCCAAGCATGAATCGATCAAAAGCTGTCACTACACCCAAAGCATAAATCGGGTCGTATTGAAAATCGGCATTCGCCGAAAGCAAGTGCATTTCTACCATCAACTCTTCCACCACTCGACGGTAAATTGAGTTGATCGGTCGAGTGTGAATCGTATAGAAACTTCGCTTAGTATCTGAAACAGTACGGTTATTGTTCACCTGAGTCTTATAGATAAATAATTTTGCCGTAGCGGGCGTGCCAGCGCGGCGTGAGTAAAGTCGGGGGAGTCAATTCTGCGATCGGGCTGACAAAGATTGCCAGTTTTTTAAGCGTTGCCGCCTCCTTGCGAGACAAAATTTTATCAAAAAAATTTTACGCGCGATCGGCAGCAACCATTAATATGTCGCAATAGGAGGGGCAAAACCCCAGTATCTTTACAATCATAGCTCTTCTGGGATCGCTCATCAGAAAAATGGGTAGAAACCCCGTCCTTATAGGACGGCTTCACAAAAAGACACAAAACCAAAGCGACTAACTCACAAAAGACGTGCTAGAGCGTGAAGATGGAAAAAGCCTACCGCTACCGATTCTACCCGACCGTCGAGCAAGAAAATCTCTTGCGACGGACAATGGGTTGTACCCGGTTAGTGTATAACAAGGCTTTGGCGGCCCGCACGGAAGCTTGGTACGAGCGTCAAGAGAGGGTTGGCTACAGAGAAACTTCCTCGATGCTGACGAATTGGAAAAAAGAAGAGGAACTCGACTTCCTCAACGAAGTTAGTTGCGTACCTCTTCAACAGGGACTCAGACACCTTCAAACAGCTTTTACCAATTTCTTTGGGGGACGAGCCAAGTACCCTAATTTCAAAAAAAAACACAACGGTGGTAGCGCTGAGTTCACCAAGTCAGCTTTCCGTTGGAAAAACGGGCAAGTGTTTCTGGCAAAGTGCAATGACCCGCTACCTATTCGCTGGAGCAAACAAATTCCAGCAAGCTGTGTTCCTTCTACTATTACGGTAAAACTAACACCGGCTGGACGCTGGTATGTCTCTATACTTGTAGACGACTACACGCTCAAACCACTTCCCAAAACAAATAAAACAATCGGCTTGGACGTGGGAATTAGTAGCCTGATTGCTACTAGCGACGGCAATAAGATTGCCAACCCCAAGCATTTCAAGCAGCTTCGTAAGAAGTTAAAAAGGAAGCAAAAAGCTCTAGCCAAAAAGCAAAAAGGAAGTCGTAACCGTGAAAAAGCGCGGGTGCAACTGGCTAGAGTCCACGCACAAATAGTCGATGTCCGCAAAGATTTCTTGCACAAACTAACAACTCAAATCATTCGTGAAAATCAAACGATTGTCGTTGAGGACTTGGCTATCAAGAATATGGTGAAAAACCATAAATTAGCTCTTGCTATTAGTGACGCTAGTTGGGGCGAGTTAATTCGCCAGCTAAGTTACAAGTGCCAGTGGTATGGGCGAGAGTTTGTAAAAATAGACCGCTGGTTTCCCAGCTCTAAACGCTGTGGAAACTGCGGTCACATTGTTGAAAAATTGCCGTTGAATATTCGAGAATGGGAATGCCCTAAGTGTGGCGCAAACCACGATCGTGACATTAACGCAGCAAAAAACATTTTGGCGGCTGGGCTAGCCGTGGAGCGTCTGTGGAGCGACCGTAAGACCCGAACAGAGCAAATCTGTTAGGGCGGGTGCTATGAAGCAGAAACCTAATCGGTGACGATTGGGAATCCCTGTACCTTTAGGTCAGGGTGGATGTCAAAAATCTAATCTTCTGACTTGCCCAGCCTAGACATGGCCTTACATATCACGATAACTTGTTTTTGTCAACCCTAATCGTCAAAAATCAAACAAACATGACAATTTCTCCTGAATTAATAGCTTTAGCTCAGTACATGGCGGGCGAATTTGACAACCGGGAACAAGCGCTAGCAGAGCCGGCGTGGTACGTCCACCTTCGTTTGTGGCAAAGACCACTACCGGTTCCTTTATTTTCCGAACCCAGCATTGCCCTGTTTGCCGAACAAGCCAACATTCTGGAATTAGACAAGCCATACCGCCCCCGCATCGTGCAACTGAGGCACTCACAGATAGCGCCGGGACTTATCGAAGCTCAGTATTATATGTTCAAGGATATCGCAGCCGTCAAAGGAGCCGGTTGCAACCCCGACTTGCTTGGAAAGCTAACGAAGGAGCAAATCCAACTCCTCCCCGGCTGCACCCTGTCGGTTGCAGTGCAAAATTTAGCCTCAAACAGCTATCGGTTTCGGGCATCTTTGCCGGAGGGCACTCGCTGCGGCTTTGCCTACGGGGGGCAAAATTACCAAGTAGACTTGGGATTTGAAGCCGCAGGCGAGGAATTTCTTAGCTACGACAAAGGAATAAGCCCCACGACAGGCAAGGCTATCTGGGGAGCTTTAATGGGCCCTTTTAGATTTGTCAAGCGTCAGGATTTTGCTGCTGAGATATTGGTTTGAAGCAAGAAGCAACAAGCAACAAGAAACAAGGAAGAAAGATTTAGCTATCTAGGATAGAAGGCAAGACTTTACCTTGACCTATTCTTCTACTTTAGTGTTTTGGTGAACCTCTCAACCTCTCAAGAAAGGAAGAAGGCAGAAGGAAGCCGGAAATAATTTACCTGCTTCCTGTTCTTGTGCAGGGTTTCTGCGCGTTTTGTGAGCCTCAAGCTTAAATTGCGCTTACACCGCAACCGATGCAAGCGGGAGTGCTCAACTTGCGCGCGGCACCCCCTCTAGAGCTTCTTCTTCCGTCTCAAAGATTTCAAACACAGAATCCATCATGGTGACTTCAAACACCAGTTTGGCTTCGGGATGAACATTGCAAATGCGGAAACTTCCCTTAACTTTATCCGCATCGCGCATACCTGCTACCAATGAAGTCAGACCAGAGCTATCTATAAAGTTAACCTGACCAAGATTCACGACGACATGGCGGCTGAGTTTGGAAATACACTCTTGCAACTTGAGGCGGAATTGCCAAGCTGTAGTGATGTCCAACCGTCCTGTCGGTGCTAAGACGATAACTGTTGTACCGTCTTGAAGCGTGTGGGTTTTTTGATCAATATGAATCACTGACCCTTCCCTCAAATTTATTATCTATCGCGGTGGTTACTGTCCCAGTAGTTTAACTCAGGTCGGTGACTGCTGAGGCATCCAATTCGCCCAATCTTGCGGTTTTAGGAACTTGGAGTAGAGTTCGGCTTCTGGAGAGTTGGGTTCTGGCTCGTAGCAGTATTCCCAGCGTACCAAAGGTGGCAGGGACATTAAAATCGATTCGGTGCGTCCGTTGGTCTGCAAGCCAAAGGTTGTGCCTCGATCGTACACTAAGTTAAATTCAACGTAACGGCCGCGGCGGTAAAGTTGGAAATTACGCTCGTGTTCGCCGTATTCTTTCGATCGGTGCTTTTCAATAATGGGGGTGTAAGCCGGCAAAAATGCCCGGCCGCAGTCCTGTACGAAGGCGAACAGCGACTCCCAAGTTCTAGGTTCGGGCACCCCGATGTTGTTGCTGCACTCAGCGGCCTTGCCTTTGACATGATGGTCGCGGTAAAGCGCGCCTTGAGCGCTTTGGTAGTCAAAAAACAGGCCGCCCACGCCGCGGGTTTCTTGGCGGTGAGGCAGGTAGAAATATTCGTCGCACCAAAGTTTAAATGTCGGATAATATCCGGGATGGTGGCGATCGCAAGCTGCTTTCAGAGTTTTGTGAAAATGAGCTGCATCCTCAGCCAACGGGTAATAAGGAGTCAAATCCACACCGCCGCCAAACCACCAGATCGGGCCTGCCTCAAAATAGCGGTAATTCAGGTGAACCGTAGGCAAATAGGGATTGCGGGGGTGCAGCACCATCGAAGTGCCTGTTGCATAGAAATCGTGACCGGCGGCTTCTGGGTGCTTTGCCAGAATCAAGGCCGGCAAACTTTCGCCCCAGACTTGGGAAAAATTGACTCCCCCTTGTTCAAACACATTGCCTTCGCGCATCACGCGAGAACGTCCGCCGCCGCCTTCGGAGCGTTCCCAAGAGTCCTCCTTAAATTTGCCACCGCCATCGAGCTGTTCGAGGGATTGACAAATTTCGTCTTGTAGGCTTTTCATAAATTGGCTGACTCTAGCTCTAGAGTCAGCCGGTGGCAAAAACGGGGAAGTGGCGGTTTTAAGTGTGGTAGAAACTGTCATAAAATTTTCTGTTGTCAGATTTTAGTCTTAGATGGGCAATGATTCCCAAATCCAGTTGCCATGTAATTATGCCACCGTAGGTCTGCAAATGATCGCTATGAAGTTACATTAAAAAATAGCAATAAAAATATACTTAAACCTGCGATCGAAAATTCGCTAACCCAATTGCAGAGCTATGGTGGAGAACACAATGCCCAATACACTCGATGTTAGTTCAGTCTTAGAAATCCTGCGACCTGTGCAAGACCCCGAACTGCAAAAAAGTTTGGTGGAATTGAACATGATTCGTAACATCAAAATCGACGGCGGTACAGTCAGTTTTACTTTAGTGCTGACAACGCCTGCTTGCCCGCTGCGAGAATTTATTGTCGAAGATTGCCAAAAAGCGGTCAAACAGTTGCCAGGAGTCGAAAAAGTGACCGTGGAGGTGACAGCGGAGACGCCGCAGCAGAAGGGAATGGTCGATCGCCAAGGCATTGAAGGCGTGAAAAATATTATCGCAATTTCCAGCGGCAAAGGTGGCGTCGGCAAAAGCACGGTGGCGGTAAATGTGGCAGTAGCGCTGGCGCAAACCGGCGCTAAGGTGGGTTTGCTGGATGCGGATATCTATGGGCCCAACGACCCGACAATGTTGGGTTTGGGGGACGCGAAAGTGATGGTTAGGGATGGAAAAAGCGGGGAAAGCTTAGAACCCGCCTTCAATTACGGCGTCAAATTAGTGTCGATGGCGTTTTTAATTGACAAAGACCAACCCGTGATTTGGCGCGGCCCGATGTTAAACGGGATCATTCGGCAGTTCCTCTATCAGGTGAATTGGGGCGATTTAGACTATCTGATTGTCGATATGCCTCCGGGTACAGGAGACGCGCAGTTGACGATGGCGCAGGCGGTGCCGATGGCTGGTGTGGTAATCGTGACGACGCCGCAGACTGTGGCTTTGTTGGACTCTCGCAAGGGGTTAAAGATGTTCCAGCAGTTGGGAGTGTCGGTATTGGGAATTGTGGAAAACATGAGCTATTTTGTGCCACCGGATATGCCTGACAAGCAATACGATATTTTCGGTTCTGGTGGCGGGGAAAAGACTGCTGCTGAGTTGGGAGTGCCGCTGTTAGGCCGCATTCCGCTGGAAATTCCGTTGCGGGAAGGTGGCGATTCGGGGGTGCCGATCGTGGTGGGGCAACCGGGTTCTGCTTCGGCAAGGGAGTTGCGGGCGATCGCGGGTAGGATTGCTGGTAAGGTTTCGGTAGCAGCCTTAGCCTAACAAATTTAGTCCGGGACGCATCGGTGCCGAGAAACCGGGTTGTTGTGACGTTTACTTCGTTGCAGCCTGCTGATTCATAAAAAACCCGGTTTCTTGAGTCCCAGCGCCTCCCAAACTAACTTTTATTCTCCTTCGGGGGATGTTCCTGGGAATGCAGATGAGGGAGGTTCTGCCTTGCGTTTTAGCATCAAGTCTCGATCGCCAAAAAACAGTAAACTATAAACAGTCAAACTTAACTTTCAAACAATTATGATTTTTCCAGGTTCGGCAGTTCGAGTTAAAGATAAGGGCGAGATTTACTACGGCTTTCAAGGACTTGTCCAGCGAGTTACCGACGGGAAAGTCGCGGTACTGTTTGAAGGTGGCAATTGGGACAAGCTGATCACGTTCCGCCTTTCGCAGTTGGATCTCGTGGATGCTACGGCTGGCCGCGCGAAATAGTAATTAGTCAGTAGTCAATAGTCAGTAGTCAGTAGTCAGTAATTATTGGTTACTGATTATTGGAATAGATTCAAAAATAATAACTGTCAACTGTCAACTGTCAACTGTCAACTGACTAAACTATGCGTTTACCTTTACCCCAATTTGCTACAAAAGAGCGCCATCCCGATCGCATTGCTGAGGTAATCGAGACAGCAACTTCGGAGTTTTTGGCTCAATGTTTGGAACCGGAAGACTTAAGCTTTCCCGTGATGCCGCCTTTTGGGAGTTGGGTGAAGGCCGAGGATGAAGAGTCGAAAAATCAAATTTACGGCGTGGTTTATTACGCTACGACTAGCCCGATCGACTCGGTGCACAGAGCTCGCGCTTTGGGTTTGTCGCTGGAAGAGTTGCGGGAAGAACAACCGCAGATTTTTGCGATGCTAAAAACCGAGTTTCGAGTGGCGATTGTGGGGTTTGAGACTGCGCCGGAAAGGTTGAACGGCCACGGCCCATCGAGGGGTAAAATTTATCAGTATTTGCCGCCGCGCCCGCCGCAAATTCACCAGGCGGTTTATCGCTGCGAACCCGATGAGGTGATTGATTTTACGGTGCAGTTGGATTTTTTGAGGACGCTGCTGGGTGTGGCTAATGCGCCGGTGGATGCGCTGACGGCGGCGGCGATTCGGGAGATTTATCAGTTGCGGATGCGCGATCGATCTTGGTTGGTGGAAGCGGGGAGGAGTTTGAGTGTTTTGTTGAAGGATGATTACGATCGGTTGCGGGTGATTTTGAGTCAGATTCATCCGTAGGGGACAACTGTTATAACTACAAAATCGAGATAGTCTCAACCTAGCCGTTAAAGATGAAAGGTTTGCCAAACTAAACTAAGCTATCAATAGTTCAGCCCGGACACTACTGCTACCCAACATAACTCTCATGCAAGGACAAACACTCGCAGGACGCTACCACATCATAAAACACTTGGGAGGCGGTAGCTTCGGTCAGACTTACCTGGCTGAAGATAAAAGGCGATCGGGTAATCTTCGGTGTGTCGTCAAGCAACTCAAGCCACAGTTTACAGATCCGCAAACTCTAAGTATAGCTAGACGTTTATTTAAAACAGAAACAGACACCCTCCACCAACTAGGAACTCATCCTCAGATTCCCGAACTTTTGGATCATTTTGAGGAAAATCAAGAATTTTATTTAGTTCAAGAGTTGATTGAGGGGAGAGATTTAAGTAAAGAAATTACTCCTGGTCAGCAGCTTAGCGAGTCGGAAGTTATGGCTATTTTGCAGGAGATAATAGAAATATTGGTATTTGTTCAGCAGCACAAAGTCATTCACCGGGATATTAAACCTGCTAATTTAATGAGGCGCAATTCAGATGGCAAAATATTCTTAATTGACTTTGGGGCTGTCAAACAAATTAGCACTCAAATAGCTAACACCACAGGGCAAAGTCCGCCGACTATTTGCATCGGCACAGGTGGCTATATGCCAGCGGAACAAAATAACGGACAGCCTAACTTTGGCAGCGATATTTATGCTGTGGGAGTGACTGCCATTGAATGGCTGACTGGCATACTTCCTCACGAGTTGCCAAAAGATGCTAACGGTGAAATTATTTGGCGCGATCGCGTCCCAGTTAGCGCCGGTTTTGCTAATATTTTAAACAAAATGGTGCGCTATCATTTTCGCGATCGCTACCAGTCAGCAGCAGAGGTGTTGCAAGCTTTCAACAATTTGAGGAGAGTTCGACCATCTTCTACTTTAGTATCATCTCCTAACTTATTGACATTAATGAGTAACTGGACGCGAGATAATAAAATTGGTTTGCTTGGGGTTGGTTTGGCTGCTATATTTGGTGTAGCAGCATTGTTTACACCAGAAATTAGAAAAATGCTGGGATTGGAACCTGCGGATAATCTGGTAAGTTATGATAATACAACCCAAGGCATTAAGATACAATATCCCGATAATTGGACTAAACAAGAAGAGTCTAATGCCGTTACCAAAGAGGTGGTTCAATTTATTTCATCGAAAGAAAGCGAGGGCGATAAGTTTCAAGAACGTCTGATTGTAACTGTTGAACCTACCACGAATAATAAAACCCTTGATGAATATACGAATTTATCTAAAGAAGAAATCTTGAATTTAGATAAAAATGCTAAGATAGATCGAGAGGAAAAATCGACTTTAGCTGGCAAAAATGGGTATAGAGTTGTTTACACAACCAAAGAAGGGAATGAAGAGTTAAAAAAATTGAATGTTTGGACAATGAAACATGACAAGGCTTATTTGATTACCTATGAAGCGGAAGCGGGAAAGTACGAGAAGTTTTTGCCCGTTGTTGAGAAAATGATTAAGTCGCTGGAAGTTCAAGACACGAAATAAATTTATTGAGGCAGTTGTCAGATTATGGTGACAGTATCAATCAAAGACGAATATGTTGAAGTGTTGAGTGCTTTGGGTGATTTGCAGGCGGCTATGGATTTGGCAATCCAACGCTATACCATCGAGCAGATTCTAACGAAAGTTGCTGAACTTCGACAAAGAAATAGTCAGTATCAGGCTAAATATGGCATGGATTATCTCGCTTTTTACCAGCGAGTTTCTGAAGATGAAGTTTTTATCGAAAATCTGGAGTTAAAGATTAATAATTTGTGGGAGATTGATTTTGCAGATTGGGAATTTTGCTATAAGGGGATAGGAGATTGGACGCGCAAGTTACAGAATATTTTACTTGAAACTAATAAGTTATTAGATGCCTAATTTATACATTATTGGCGGTGCTAACGGTTCTGGAAAAACCACTGCCGCTAGGGAAATTTTACCCTACTTCCTAGAAGTTATTGAATATGTCAACGCCGATGAAATAGCGGCGGGTATTTCTCCTTTTAACCCTGAATCTGTAGCTCTTCAAGCGGGACGATTAATGTTAGAAAGGCTATCAACTTTAGTCAAGGCTGAAGCTGATTTTGCTTTTGAAACTACTCTAGCTGCTCGAAATTTTGCCCGATTTTTGCGAGAGTGTAAAACTAAAGGTTATCAAATCAACTTAATTTATTTTTGGTTGCAAAGTCCTGAATTAGCCATTGCGCGGGTACGCCGACGGGTAGAAAGTGGGGGCCACAATATCCCAGAAGATACTATCCGCCGTCGCTACGAACGGGGACGGAAAAACTTAATAGATTTGTATTTACCTTTATGCGATACTTGGATGGTGTATGATAATACTAAAAGTCAACCTCAATTAGTGGCAGCATCCGGTAACAATCAAGAGGAAAATATTTATGAGCCCCCAATCTGGAACCAAATCACCCTTGGATCGTAAACCGCAAATTACCCTAACAGAACTCCATCAAAAAATTGATGCTGGGGTTAAAATTGCTATTGCTAAAGCCATAGAAAAACACCGCAAATTAGGGGAATCAATTAGTATTTGGCAAGATGGCAAGGTAATTACTTTAACTGCCGATCAAATTCCTCCCCAGAAATTAGATAATAATAGTTAACCTTAATTAGCACTTACGGGGGCCGAGAAACCGGGTTTTTTACGAAAAATATTCGCGGTAGCCGACAGATTAAGTAAAAACCCGGTTTCTTTAGTCGCAGTGAGTAAATCCTGAGAATTTTCAAAATTAACGCAATCACTCAATCTGATAAATGTAAGCATCATCAACATTGAATCCCACATTCCGCACTTCTTAATATTATTCTGAGGCTTTTTATCAAAAAATGGCGGTAAACCTTGCTGAGCAAGGTTTACCGTATTATTAAAATATATTGCTTTTTATAAAAAATTATTATATATTTTCTGTAAAATAATTGTTATTGAGAAATAATTGCAGATAAAAGCCCTGGAATAACGGTTTTCCGTAAAAGCACTTCTGACTATGTTAAGAAGTGCGGAATGTAGGTTGAATACTAGCGAACTGTCAAAGTGTATCTACCTCTTTCGCCTTTTTTATTAGCATTAACAACTACGGTATAGCGGCCGCTGGCGGGTAAGGTGAAGGTGAGAGAAGAATTGGTATTCGATCGGCTGATGTCGTCATTTTTTGCTAACAGTTTTTCATCAGGGCTAAAAAGTGCGACTAAGGTATCAAAATCGCGGCTTTCTACGCTAATTGTAACTGATTGACCGGCTCTGCCTACAAACGTATGTTGCTCGTACAGACTGCCGTCAGAGGGAAGGGCAGAGGATCTACCGGGTATTAATGAGCTATTCGTGATTAGTCGCTGGCTGTTTGAGTAGTTGTTATAGTTTATCGAAGTCTCCTAAGTAGGTTAAGGACTTTTTGATAGTTATCTCTATCTCCTTGTCGCTGAAATAAGTCTGCTGCTTTTTGATAGTCTTGAATTGCTCCCTGCTTCTCTCCTAAATTATCGCGGGCAATACCCCGGTTGCCGTAGGCATAGGCAAGGTTAGGATTAATTCGCAAAGCTTCGTTGTAATCGGCGATCGCACTCTGATAATCTCCTAAATCATTGCGGGGACGTCCGCGGTTGTTGTAGGCTTCGGCATAGTTAGGATTAATTCGTAAAGCTTCGTTGTAATCGGCGATCGCGCCCTGGTTGTCTCCTAATTCATAGCGGGCAGTACCCCGGTTGTAGTAGGCATAGGCAAGGTTAGGATTAATTTGCAAAGCTTGGTTGTAATCGGCAATCGCACCCTGTTTGTCTCCTAATTCGGATCGGGTTACACCCCGGTTGACGTAGACTTCGGCAAAGTTAGGAGCAATACGTAAAGCTTGGTCATAATCAGCGCTCGCTCCCTGATTGTCTCCTAAGTTGCGTCGGGTTACACCCCGACTCAAGTAAGCATCGTCATAATTAGGATTAAGCTGAATTGCTTGGTTGAAATCTTGTATCGCACTCTGATAATCTCCTTTATTTAATTTCTCCCTACCCTGAATATAGAAATCATCAGCCCTCAGCCCAGTCGCCACAGGTGCACTCGGAACCTTCACCCCTAAATCTACTTGAGATGAAGCCAACAATCTCAAACTCGTATTAATCGGAATCCCCAGATTAAAACCAGTCTTAGCAATTTGAATATTCTGATTAATACTGCTAGATTCCGCCGCCCTTGTATCCGCCATCCCGTGAATTCCCACCACCTCGCCATTCTCATTCAACACCGGCCCCCCGCTCATTCCCGGCAGCGTATTGTTACTATAAACCAAACTATAACCATCATCATTTATTGGTTTAGAAGCATTAGCAGTAATTCGCCCATCCGTGAAATTGTAAATCGAACGATTAATCGCCGCTGAAGTCTTCGGAAACCCAGCCACATAAGCTGCTTTCCCTTCTGTCGCCAAATCCGAGTTGCCAATCTTAGCAACGCTGTAAGTTTGACTGCTGGTAAACTCGACAACTGCTAAATCAATATTTGGCAGTTTTTTCACACTGCTGTAATTGAGCAAATACCGCTTATCATCAGGGGTGACTATTTCATATTTAGCTTGAGCATCTTTGAAAACGTGACGGGCTGTGAGCACCGTGTAAGTGTTGCCATTCCGTTTGATAATGATTCCAGAACCCGGATTTTTACTGTCAATCAGGACTGTGATTGATTTAGCTATTTTGCCAACTTCATCAGCCGATATTGCCAAAGCTGCGGTTGGTTGTGCGATGACAATAGTTGCAACTGTACCGATTAAGGCGATGGGAAGTTTGTTAGAGAAGTTCATTGATTTTGGGTTTAAGAATAGAGAGAGAAAGCGCACTACACGGATTTGGACACGGATACACAGATGATTTGATTTGAAATTTTAGGTTGGAGATTTGAGATATTTAGTCATGGAGGCAGAAACCGGGTTTTTTACGAAAATACTGCAATAGAGCCTTTAACACGGGTAAAAAACCCGGTTTCTTTAGTATTTATGCGTCAGTCCTCGTATTGCACAACCAAAAGCACGATCGCAAATCCGTCTATCTGTGTCCCTCCGTGTCGGGTTGCTGATTTCACTCGCCTATGGTGAAATAGGAGAAACATTTTCCTCAACAGGTGTCTCCTCCAGATATCTCTCCACATCAACAGAACCAGGCCCAGTTTCAGATAGTATATATCCAGCCCCTAAGCCGCGACGATCCATTAATCTCTGCAACGTAGCGTCAGCATCGCTCCCCCGCTTGAGAGTGAATAGCAAAGTCCTATTCGTACAAGCATCGTCTTTGTTAACAGCAGCGCACACCACGGGTTCTCCGTTCAGAGTCCCAGTGTTAATATATTTGAGAGTACCGTTGTCGTAGTTGCGCTGAAATCTTCGGCCTACCTCTTGGCAGCGTCTTTGGGGTGTCCAGGGTGGCGGAAAATAGTTGTTAGAAGTCCAGCGGACGAGTGGCACATTCCCCCGCGAGTTGCGAGCGAAGGTGACAGGCAGCCTGTTGAGAGTAGCGCAGAAAAAGCTATTATTTCTCGCTTGGCTGGGTTGACAAAACAGCGCTGCTGTGCTAGCCGAAATAACTAACCCTGTCAGGAGTCCCGTCAAGATTTTGAAGTTCATAAATAGAAATTTTTGATATATTATCTCACAGCTCAGCTAAAGTTGCAACTTATAACTTACCCGGATTCTCAAGCCGATCGCCTATCATTCTGTCATAATTTATTTAAAGCGAGAAAGATTATATGTGGGTAGAGGTAACAGCGCTAAATCAAGTTCCCGAATGGGGTGTCTTGAAGGTAAAAGTTGAGGAAATTTCAGTGATATTAAACCGTCAAGGCATGAATGTCACTTGTTACCGTAATGCTTGCACTCATTTAGAATATCCGATCGACATGGGTAAGGTAAATAACGGTATCATTACCTGTCCGTTCCATAAGTATCAGTACAAGTTAGATACGGGTAAATGTTTGAATGCACCAGCCGATTCCCTGGAATCTTATCCGGTAAAGATTGAGGGCGATCGCGTTTTTGTAGAAATAGATTAGTTATTCGTTATTCGTTAAGTCCGACAGTCCGACAGGGGTTTAAACCCCTGTCTCATAGCTAAAGTCGTCTCAAGACGACTGTAGATTAATATGTGATATCAAGTCCGGCTTAAATACCCCCTCACTCTCTTAGTCTGCGGAGGCAGACTTTGTTTGACAAGGAGCGGTTTCAACCGCCGAAACATCTTTCAACCTACCATTTTCGCGCGCCGCTGACGGAGGAAAACCGCCAAAAGCCCGATCGCACCTACCGCCAACAGCAGCCATTCTTCCGGTTCAGGAACCCCCGAAACATTCAGAGGATTATTCGGCTTACTCAACTGTTCCTTACCAGATTCTACCTCTCTGTCAAATCGATCGCTCTTAGCTTCCGCTGCTTTTAGCTGCTCCCTTTGGGCGTCATTAACTAACACAATCATCGAAGAATAAGGCGTCACCACTTTGAAATTTTTAGCTATTGCGTGCATCGCATCCAGTTGCGTCAGTTGATTGGAACTTTTCTGCTTGCTAAGTGCAGTTATCAACTGCCGCGCAGCTATCGGTTTAAAGCTTTCATTTCCGGCATTTTTTGACTCCGCAACTGCCACCGATTTGGCAGTTTTTTTCGACTGCGGCGTTTTGGCATAACTCCAAGCATAGCCGTCAACAACGCTAACTGTAGATGAGCCCGAAGCTGCTGTCGTTGCTACTCGCTGCATCGCCTCTTTCATATCTGTAGAAACTCCGCCGCCGCTATCTTGAATAGCCTTTAAAGTTGCGTCGTCGTAGCCGGGGGGCAAACCTCCCAAATGTACTGTCCATAGGGGTGAAGAGATGGAAAGTTTAAGTTTGCGATCGTCCGACAATTCGTAACTGTGGCGATCGCTCACCACAAATACAGTATCGTAACTTTTATCGCCCCGCAACTGTGCAAACTGTTGCAGCATATCTTTGAGCTGGATAGTACCGTAAAATGTCACCTTTGCCTCATCGAAATTGCGTACATCTTCCACAAACTTAGGTGGCATTCCCGCAGCGCTGGCGACATACAAATCAACAGCATTTTTGCCTGCTGCATTCGCTTTCAACCATTCAAGAGTCTCTTTTACTTCCTTCTTTTGGGCCGCCATGCTGCGGGAAGTATCGAGAATAACTGCAAATTTTTGGCCTTGCGGTAGCGAGTAATTTGCATCAGCCAGCGGCTTAGCAGAAATGATATTTCCTCCCGGTAGAACCGCCTGCTGCGCTGTTAGCGGTTGCTGTGCGGCTGCGGGCAAAAACGGTGGCAGCCAAGTTTCTCTTGCTTCTTTACCGCTGTATTTGACCTCTTTTCCGGCGATCGTGCGACGAGTATTTTGGTTCCAAAAAATGTTGCGTTTCTCAGCCAAAACAGGCATCGCCCAACCCTGTGGCTGACGCATGACTTTGTAAGTAAGCCACAGGTGCATTTCCTTTGGCCCGTCAGTTTGGGTGAATTCTCGTTTAGCCGGGATGGGAAAAGCCCGCAAGCGGTATTGTTTGGGGCCAATTTGTTCTAGCAAAGCCGGATCTACTCTTTCTGCTACCTGTTGATTGTAGACTTGCTGGGCGGCACCTCTAGGCGATACCGTAAATACAAAACGTTTGTTTAAATCCCCAGTATCTCCCAGCCAAACTCCTGTAACTGCGGCGCTTTCCGGCAGCGAAAAGTAGTAGAATACTTCTTGCAAGTTCGGCGTTTGATTTTTGTAAACTTCGTAGAGCTGAACGTCAGCCCAGTCGCCGTTTTCTTTGACTGTCACTTCTTGCGACTGCAACCATACTTTTTCCTGATTGACATTCAGCAAACCGGCTTTTGCTTCTTCGCGATTTGATGTTGACTGTACCGCGTGTTTTACTGCTTCTGTGTCGCCTTTTTGCAGTTCCGTATCGAAGAATTCGCCGTAGAGTTTTTCGGCTTTTTCTACATCAGCACTAGAGCCTTGATACAAAAACGGCGACATTAAAAAATTATAGCTGTTCTGCACAGTTTGAGCCGCTCCGTCAGGCAAATTCAAACTATTTTTGTATATCTCATAAATGTGGTTATTTTCTCCCACAGTGCTGAGGTATCGGTAAGGGGACAAATAAGCATTGACTAAGCCGGAGCGAATCATATCAGACTTGGCTAATAAAGTTTGGCGAACCGTGTCATTTGGGGGCGGAGTCGCCAGCATTTTCAGTGCTGCAACTTGTGGCTGCTGCTGCAAAGCCGAGAAAATAGCCAGCCAAGCTGCTATGACTCCTAAACTTCCAATTATCGCTTTATTTTTTCCGTATTGTGCAGCAAAAGTCTGCCATATTTTCCGCCCGGAATGAATGTAAAGAAAGCCGTACAGCAAAGGCATGACAACGAACAAGCTACAGGTTAAACCAAACAATATAAACGATAGCGGTATCCAAATTAAACCCCATATCCACTCCCCGTATCTAAAGATATCCCAAAATGCTGATACCCATGTAAACTTGACAAATTCAATGACTATAGTAAAGAATCCATAAAGTGTAAACAATGCCACAGGTACAGCGTAATAAATCAGCAATGTTGCCGCCCAAATGCCAACTACTACCATTAAACTGTGACATCCTAATTGCAGCCACGCACTTCGCTTTTCTCCGATTAACCTGGAAAAACGATGCTGTTTATTGTGGGAAGTTTGAGAATCTGAGATATTTTGAACATTTTCTTTTTTACCCAGATATCCGTACAGCATTTCCACTGAAAATGCTGCAATGCACAAAGCAATAGTAGCGATGATTTGAGAACTAGCTGGAGTCAGTTCTCGCAGCAGGAACAAGCGGAGCAAACACAGCAAAAATAGCGGTGCTTCTACGCCGTAAAACCAACACATTAGCTCTAGGGGTTGCTTGCTAAAACGGCTAGCTCCTATTACTGTACATACTGTGGGTACTGCGATCGTAGCTGCCATCGTCAAAGAAAACTCTAGCGGGATGATGCCATCGATTGTCGCCATAACTAATGGCACTCCTATAATTGGCAAAATTCCCAAGTAAACAATCGATAAGAATGTCAAATTCCAGACCCAAAAAATTGTTTGAAAAATTCCATCAAATACCTGTTTAATTTTCATTGATTTCTCCTTGTAAGCTTTGTTTAACGGTATCGTAGACGTTACCAGCAAACTCTTTTACTTCATGATTTTCTGCTTGTAGCGAACTGTCAAATAAAATGGAAACTAGCACCCAAGTATGGTTTTTGTTGGTGAGGTCGCTGCCGATACGGGACATGAAGTTATCTGTAGTTAGCTGTGCAGATTGCAGCCAGTATACTGCTGATAATTGGTTGTCTTTGAGAGACAGCCAGCGCGCTGTTATTTCAGGAGTTAGTTGTTTTTTTTCTATGCGATTGACGGGAATGCCGCTGGCTACAAAACACAACTCTGGGGCGTGATAAGTCTGCCAAGATGTGCTGGCTACTGTGAGCATGGAACCGCGCAAGTTGCCTGACACAAATCTCTTTTTTTCTGTTTGCGTGCTTGGGTAATTGCCAAAGAATTTTTGTTCGCTGGGATTCAGCGGGATTGATTCGGACACAATCGGTTCGGGAAATTTCAGGGGGGCGATCGCTAATTTTTCACTTTCTACATGATACAATTGAGAAATTACGGCCAAAACAGCCACCGCCATAATTAGTCCCGGTTTGGCAAAAGGCTGATTTTTGAGTATTTCTAAATCCCGTTGCGAGTTAAAATCAATTTGTTTTGTTTCTTGAAATTTCGGAACTTTTTGCAGCATTAACCAACTTAAAAAGCAAGCGCCGATTAAACCCACAATTCCTAGGGGTACGTGCAGCATTGCTGCATAAGTTGGCTGTTGAAAAACTTGGGCAACCAGCACTAGCACGGCAACTCGCAAAGCGTTAGCAGACACTAACATTAAGAAGTTAGCAGCGCATACTGCCAGCCATTTTAAACTCAATTTGCGGCATTCTAGCCAGGTAGCGGCAAGCAAAAATAGCGTTCCGACTAAGAGGGTTTTAATGCCGCTACAAGGCACGTCAACGTGAGCGATGCCGTTTTCCAAAACGATAATATCGTAAGAAGAAATAGCCCCAATGTGCAGCAGAGAGAGCAACTGTTCTACTACCTGAGCAGTGAGCACTCGCGCCGGCAAACCTAAGCCGCTATTCAACTGACTGTTAAATGGTAAAATACAAGCCAGCAAGCCCGCAACTGGTAAGTTTTTTCGCCAAAAGTTCGGCTCCACTAATAAGCCGCACAGCCCGTAAGTTCCGAGGATAAACAGCAGGACAGTAATTTGTTTGATATCAATTATGCACTGAAGGGCGATCGAGCAAATACCCGCACCCAACATCAACAGCAGCGGATATCGCCTCAAAACGAAATTTGGCGAAAATCCCGGCGGGCGATCCGAGTTCCCAATCGATCGCACTACTAATGCTACAATCAGAAAGCCAATTACTATCTTGTATAGTGTGGGTATCTCAACAAACGAGGATAACAGCCACTTAACAGCCGAGATATTGGCCCAAAACCAAGCAAGCGCCAGCAAAAAAGGAGCCACCCAAACCAAATTAACCGCCGAATTGGGACTGACAGCATCTGGAAGGTCAGAATTGGGAATATTTGTGCGCTGCATGATACCGCTTGACATTCACGTTGGTGACATCTTAGCTCAGCCAAATGGGTAATGCCTAGACCGATTATTTAAGTTTTGTCAAGCTTCGATTTTCTCTACAGAGAAGCTAGCGTTATAATAATTAATTTTAGCGGAGGTAAAAATGAGCGAAAAAAGCCCAGGATACAAAATTGTTAGCGATAACCGACAAGCGCGCCATCTCTATGAAATTATAGAGACATACCAAGTGGGCATCGAGTTGAAGGGCACCGAAGTCAAATCAATTCGGGAAGGAAAAGCCAATTTGCGGGACGGATATGGCTTAGTTCGGAACGGCGAACTGTGGCTGATCAACGTTCATATTTCGCCTTGGAGAAGTGCTAGCAACTATTTTAATCACGAGCCCCGCCGCACGCGTAAATTGCTGATGCACAAACAGGAAATTCGCAAATTAATCGGCAAAGTCGAAGAAAAAGGCTTGACTTTAGTGCCGTTAAAAATGTATTTGAAAGGCGGCTGGGTAAAACTTGATATCGGTTTGGGTAAAGGGAAAAAACTGTACGACAAGCGCGAAGATTTGAAGAAACGCGAAGACAAGCGGGATATGGAAAGAGCGATGAAGCAATTTTAGTCAGAGTCATTAGTCATTAAACATCTCCGAACAATAAACTAAAACCTTTGCTACTCGAAGGTTGAAAGTTAATTTATGGAGATGTTTATTAGTCAGGAGTCATTAGTGATTCATGATTGGTGATTGCTCATTAATGATTGGCTATTTTAAATCGAGTTGGGTTAATTACTCATCATAAGATTTTTCAAAATCCTCCTTTGAGGATTTTGAGGAATTCCATCGTCACTACAAACTTAATGAGAGTTATTTCACCGGAGCCCATCTTACAGCAGATTCTATGTTGAGGAACTAAACCCCAGCTCGTTCCATCCCCGTAGGGAAAGAGCCCAGGGTAAGTCCCTACACTTCATAAACCTGGAATACGCTGTATCTCCTCATACAGTCGCATACAGTCGATCGACTGGCAGCCGACTAAGTATTATTACTTAGGCAAGGCAACAGTTCTACCTTCTTCCTGCTTCCCGCTTCCTTTTTTCTGAAAATATCCGGATTGCTTGTGGAGCCTCATGAATGATTAACCTATGCTCGAATACATCTGGGTAGTGGGAGCATTACCCAAGCATTCGGCTGTGGACTAACAAACTCTTATGAGAAATGGGTTCAAATCTGAGTCATTTCGTAAGATTATGATGCCATTAGGGTGGCAATTAAATCTGGCAAACAATATATCGCCAAACTCTCAAGTTCAAAAATGCTAAAAATCACACCATTAGCTAACATTTTTAATGCCATGAAAGAGCCAGTAAAAAAGCATCAGAACTCCAAGTGGGGAGCCTTCTTGCTGATGCTAGCAGTAGGCTTTGCCGGCTGGCAATTTGGGCTACCGGAACTCGCATCACTTTTTAACAATAAGGGCTTTGAAAACTACAAAGCCAATCGATTGGCTGATGCTCAACAAGCCTATGATTTAGCGCTCTCCATAGACCCCAAAAGCCGAACAGCTCTTTACAATTTGGGATGGCTTTGCGAAGAGGTGCAAGATTTAGAATGCGCCAAAGGAAAATATCTGCAAGCTGCCAAACTAGGTATGCCGGCTGCTTACAGCAATCTGGCTCGATTGTATATAGTTGAGAAGAAAAACTATCCTGCTGCCGTTCACTTGCTGTTGCAAGGCCTGAAATTTGCTAAGGACGAGCCAGTAAAATATTCTTTACTCAAAAATTTGGGATGGGCTCGCCTAGAACAGGGTCGATATTCAGAAGCATTGCAACATTTGGATGCAGCGATTAAACTTGATAGTGAAATACCAGCAAGTTACTGCTTAAAAGCGCAAGCCCTAGAAGGGATGAAAAAGACGAAGGAAGCGCTACCGCAGTGGACAATTTGTCAAAAGTATGCGGATTCTCAAGAATTCGATGAGGATATATGGATAGGAATGGCACGTCAACGAGTAAAAGAGGAAAAAACAAATAAATGAAACGCACAGTTTTGCTTTCATCAACCATACTGGCAATTATCACGGTACTGGAGCTAAGTCAAGCCTCAACAGCACTGCCAACTCCTGCGACTGTTAAAATTACAGTTAATCAATCAGTCGAAACGCCGTTCGACTCCAATCAAGCGAAGAGGTCGCGGTCGCGGTCGCGGTGCACAGATAGAGGTCGTTCTTATCAGTGTCCGGGATTCGTCATGCCTTCTGAGAGCGAACAATAAGAGTTATTTTCAATAAATTTTGTAGAGTGTACCATCACCACTTTACAGCAACAGGTATGTAGTGTGTAGTAGTAACAGTAGTATGCAATGTGCGCCGTCCGCACCTTATAGCATTTGAGATTTGAGATTAAGATTTGAAGAATTGGAAATAACTTATGGCTATAATGGTTTGCAGCTTGTATAAAGCTGCATTCTTTTTTTGCACTGGTATAACTCCTAATCATTGCTGTATGGACTATTGCTGGAATCCGCACTGGGCGGGGAGAAAATCCCCGCCACCAATTCTATCTACTCGCCCTCGGTCAAAGCTGAATCTTGCTGGTGGTGCGAGTTGCTGTAAAAACTAGCAATAATCGCCACCATCAACCACCACAGCATATTAACTTCTGGCCGGTACCAAACTGTATCGACAAAACCGTGGGCCATCATGCCGGCTAAAGTTGCGATCGCCCCAATCAACCAAAACCCCTGATTCGATTTTAGATTTTGGATTTTAGATTTTGGATTTCGGGATTCTTCCTCTAAATTAGAGATGTTAGATTGTAAATCCCGCAGATTTTTTATCCGCAACAAACCTTGATTGACGGTGACAGTCATCAGCCACAGGAAAGACATTAAACCGATAAAACCGGTTTCCACCGCAATTTCCAGCAGCACGGAATAAGCGCTCAAAGCAGTGAATTTCGGCTTCATATAAAGCGGATAAACTTTATTAAAAGCAGTGTTTCCCGGCCCAATTCCGAGAATTGGCCGATCGCGAATCATGTCAATCACCGCCGTCCAAACATTAATCCGAAAATTGTTGCTGCTGTCACCTCGGCCGATAAACATACTCGAAACTCGATCGCGCAGAGGCTCCACTAAAGCCACTCCCAAAATTAAGGCTCCAGCCAAACCTCCTAACCCTAACGGCAGGGCCCAAGTTCGCCATAACCGAGGCATCAAAGGGCTGTACCAGTACCACAGCAGCACTAAAAATACCACAAGCAGAGCCACAAAACCGATCCAAGCACCCCGGCTGTCTGTGTAGCGCAAACACGCTAAATTCACCACCAACATCGTCAGCGCTAAAAGTTTTGTTCCCCATCCCTTCCACACAAAAAGCGCGGCAGCGCTCAATGCAATGGCCGGCAGTAAATAGGAACCAAGCAAGTTTGGATTCCCCAAAAAGCTGTAAACTCGCGTGACATTGGCTTGAGTAGAAGTCGGATCGTTCCAAGTAGCTAATGGTGGCACTTTGTCAATCCACTGCCGCACGCCGTAGAAACTGACAACTAGAGCGACGTTCAAAAATACGGCAATTAACCACGATCGCCAACGGGGCGATCGCAAGATCCGCGCCATCAGCGCAAAAAACAGCAAATACAGCGTTAGCTTGCTCCAACCAGTAGCAGCGGCGACTTTCACCGGCGACATGGCGGTTGCGACGGTGGCAATGCCCCAGTACAGCAGAACCAGCAAGTGAATGGGCGTCAAGGGGATCTCGCGATCGTCCGAAACAGTCAGCAGCACCCAAAATGCAGCGCTAGCCGCCATCAACACCCCCACCAAGGCATTGTTTACAAACGGCGCCAAACCGAAAGTCAAGGCCAGCAAAACAAAACCCAAGGGTTCCGCCCACTGCATCAGCCAGCTACTCTGCCGCCAACTGCGTAAAGAGCCGATCGCCAAATTGAATAAATAACTTCTACTTTGCCACTGAGAGAGCGGCAAATTTGCCAGAGTTAACTGTTGCCAAACTGAATTCATTGCTATTTTAGATTTGTACTTAGTAATCGGGCATTGGGCATTGGTTATTGGTTATTGGTTATTAGTTATTATTGTGAATTTGGCATTGGTTATTAGTTATTGGAAATTTGTTAGTTGTTAGTTATTTTATTATAAAACAACTAACAACTAACAACTAATAACAACAGTCAACAGTCAACTAACTTCATCCCTTAACAACCAACAACAGTCAACAGTCAACAGTCAACCGTCAACCGTCAACCGTCAACTAACTTCATCCTTCCAACAATTCCGTAGCATTTGTGCAGGGCAGCCAGAGCACGTAGCGATATCCAGGTTCCGGGGCGCCTTGAATTGAGAGTTGACCGCCTTGAATTTCCACCAATTGGCAGCAAAGCAGCAGCCCCAAGCGTTCCCGCGCCCCGTAACCAGCTAACACCGGTGCGGTATCCTCGGCATTCTCGGCCACCAAAGCCGCCAACTCCGAAAACGCCAGCGTTAATCGCTGCGAACCCTGTGTCGGGAGTTGCGCTTCGACTCCGAGGGAGTCGGTTTCGGAGTTCGATGGCGAACCGCTAACAGATCCGGCCTTCAACAAGTAGTCGGTGTAGAGTTTAGCATGGGGCAAACTTTCCCCTAACCAAGGATGAAAAACCCAAACTGCGATGTTGATACCGTCTTCTTTCCGAGAAACGTGGACTCGAATCACGCTGCCTGCCCCAGCAGATTGAATAATGCTAAAAATTAAGTGGTGCAGCATTTGCTGAACCTTATCTTTATCCACCAACCAGATGCGCGACCCGGGCCCCATCGATAAATTAATTTCTTGCTCTCGTCTACTTGCCGCCGACGACAGGATTGTCACCACCTGCTGGCACAAAGTTTCTATATCGACTGCGGTTCGCTTCAAGGTGAAAGCGGAATTATCTAGTTCTGCGAGTTCCAAAATTTCTTCAACTAGCGATCGCAAAGAGCGGCTGCTGTCTTGGATTACGTCAATATATTCTTTTTGCTTGCTCGTTAAGGGGCCATAAATTTCTTGTTTCAACACGCTTGCCATGCCGAGGACAGAAGTGAGCGGTGTGAGCAATTCCTGCGCTAAATAATTCAGCAGTTTTACCTTAATTGAGTTAGTAGACAAATCGATAGGTTTGTTAGTCATCGCTAATTTTTATGGGTTCATTGTCGAGCGAGGGTTGGCGGTTCATTAGACCTATTCCAAAAGTCTATAACAATCTGTTTATAATTCACCACAAAAAAAGTAATCAAGAAAAATATATATTCCTTCTTCCCTAGAAGCTCTTGTTTATCTGAGTAATTAAGATTTAATCATTGCTTCTAAAGCTGATTGCAAGTCTTGAGTGAGTTCGGCAACTGCTAACCTGCGACTGGTTTGATATCGATCCCAACGATCACTCACTGATATGGGTTCGCCCACGGTCATTTGTACCTGCTGTTTGCCCAACTTCGGTCTGCCGAAAGGATTTCCCCCTTTGATGCGAGCCAGTACGTCCCACAGCAGCAAAGTTGTTTCTGCCAAACGTTCTGCTGTCAGTTGTTCTGCGACGTACCTGCCTGTGACGGACACGAAACTTTCTACAAGTCTCATGTGCCACATCCGAAGACTTGCTTCTTCAGCGAGGCGATCGGCTAATCCTCTTTCTAAGGGAGAAAGTGCTGCAATATCTTTGATATCTTCTCGATAAATATAGTCCCAGCCTGCTTGTTCCAGACGGCGGCAGCGGTCTATTAAACTGCCTTTGGGTTTTAAGTTAAAATATTCTTCTGCTACTTGCAAGCCCACATCTAACAGTGCTTTCAGTCGAGCTATCATTACTTCATTGTCAAAATTATTTGTCGTTTTTTCGGAAACTGATGATGGTAAAATAGATATCTTTTGGGGTAAATTTTTATGATAAAAACGGCTGTAAAACTCTTCCATTACTGCTAGCAAATGGCTGCCCAGTCGAATCAGGCGCAGATATTGGAATTTGTGATTTTGGTTTTCGGAATCGGGATTTGCAGTCTCTAAATTAGCGATCTCGGTGCGTTCTAAAGGTGGCAGTCCGCAATCAATTTCTAATTGAGTTAAAAGTTTTTCTAGGGGTTGCCAAGGTGGGTTGACATAGCGGTATTGAATGCCGATCGGCACAATTAACACTTTTTCCTCAGTACGTCCGGCTTTGAGCAAGTCTTCAACGCACCAGAAGCCCATTTGAGCAATTCCCGGTTCGAGGGGACTAACTATTTCATTGTGACCGTTGGTAGCGCCTTCTGGGGCGGCGGCGATCGGGAATTGGCTGTTGGCAAATAAATTGCGGGCCGATCGCAATCCGGCGCGATCGATCTTACCGCGCACAATCGGAGTACCACCGAGGCGAGAATACAGCCAGCCGACGCCAGAACCGGCCCACAGGGGAATTCCGCGATCGTAAATAAAGTGGGAATGTACGGGGAATTGCAGGGGAATGCCTTTGACGCGCGCTGCCTGGGGAACGAGTTTCCAAATTAGTTGTCCCAAACAGTAGGGATCGTCTGAGTTGGGGTGGCGGAAGGCTAGCAAGAAGCGAACTTTCTGATTTTGAAATTGGTGGAATAGTTCGGCGAGGGTTTCGACATTTTCGGCTTGAACGTGGCTGATACTCGTCTTAAATCGCAGCCACCAAGGGAGTATTTGCTGACAACCCTGGACGACTAGCGGGTTGTAGGCTGGGGGGATGAATTCCAGCGGCGGCTGAACTTGGCTAATTGAATTGGGCATTTTGCGATTTTAAATTTTAGATTACTAGGCTGCGGTAAAAACTTCCAATTTTTTTTACAATGCTGAAGTTTTTTTTATTAACCGCAGAGGACACAGAGGACACAGAGGAGATAGCAAAGCGTGTCAACTTAATGTCAAAAGTATTACCCGTCTTGGATCGGATATCATGTCCAGTCGATCGACCACAATATTTTGGTCGGGGCGGGTTTACGGGATTTCTGGCTTATATTACAGATCGGGGCTGAACTAGCCCTGACAAGAATTACGATTATTTTACAGGACTAGATATGAAACCATGATATTTTTTACCCCCCTGCCCTTGACAAGGGGGATGCGAGGGGGTCAGGAACTCGACTAAAAACGAGATTTATCCTCAGTTTCAGCCTTCAACACAGATTTTTGCAATCCAAAATCTAAAATCTAAAATCTAAAATCCTATTGTGCGGCTTCCAGAATCACTTCTTGGAAGTTAATCACATCCGATCGCGGATCGCAGTGAGTGACTTTGACTTCTAGCCGATCGCCTATTTCGACTGATCGACCAAACCGCATCGCCAATTCCAAACCCAACTCTTCCAACAAAATTAATCCCAGATTGCTATCTTCCCGTAGCCAGCGCAACATCAAAGCCTCCCAGACTTCCTCCGGGTTGCGACGCAAATACTCCAATCCCCAATAGCGATTGGTTTGACGTTCGACACTAGAAGCCTCTCTGACTGCTGTACCGAGACACATCACAATGTCCTGCATTTCTTCAGGAGAAAAAGGCTGCGGTTCATCGCGCAAATGAGCTTTGATTTGGAAATGAGTCAGCAAATCAGTATAACGACGAATCGGAGAAGTCACTTGAGTGTATGCTTCCAAACCCAAACTAGAGTGCCTTCCAGGAGTCAAATTCATCTCACTACGAGGCATACAGCGACGCACAGCGCAAGCGCGGGCGGGGCCTGCGGGTACAGCCAGGAGTTCTTCTTCTGGTGGGAGTTCCGGCTGGGGCTGATGGCGGTAGGGTATGGCTAGACCGTGTGTTTGACCGTAGCGGGCGGCGACTTCCCCGGCTAGGATCATCATTTCAGCTACTAGCATTCGGGCTGTCGAGTCGTCGATGACGTGAATTTTGATTTCGTCGCCCTGGACTTTGATGACGGATTCGGGCATGAAAATGCTGATTGCACCTTGGGTTTCCCGCCATTTTTGCCGGAGTTTTGCGAGTGTGGCGATCGCACTTATTTCCGGTTCTGCTTCAATTCCCAACTCCAACATCTCGTCTACGTCATCGTAGGTTAAGCGGTAGGTAGGTTTCACCGTGCTGATGTGAATGCTGTAATCTTGGACTGCACCAGTCTCATCTAAAATAATGCTAAAGCTGAGAGCGCTGCACTCTTTACCTTGAATCAAGCTCATCGGCCCAGTTGCCAACTCCGGGGGAAACATCGGTATCATCCCCGTGGGTAGGTAAACTGTGGTGGTGCGCTTTCTAGCTTCCAGGTCGAGTTCGTCTCCGGGGGAAAGCAAGCGGGTGGGATCGGCGATGTGTATCCAGAGGCGCTGCTGGCCGTTTTCGAGGAATTCTAAGCTGAGTCCGTCGTCTATTTCGGTAGTGCTTTCATCGTCGATCGTGTAAACCTTGAGGTGAGTCAAATCTAGACGATTTTTGTCGGAGTCGCTTGGGAGATTTTCTAGACAGCGTTGAACTTCTTCTAATACCTTGGCAGGTAACTGTAGGGGAATTTGGCTGCGTCGCAAAAACAGGTTTTCGTGGTGACTCCACAGGCCGAGATCGACTAGGAGTCCAAATGCTGCTTCGGGGTTTTCGGGACGTTGTAAGCTGGCTAAAGTTTCTAATGCCGGCGTGCGATGGGTTGCTTCTTCTCCGAGGGTGGCAAAGCGTTCTAGGGCATCGAGGCGAGTTCGATCGCTAGGAAGCCAATCTACATTATTTTCCCCAGCCAGTCGCTGTTTGACTCGATCCCAAAATCCTTGGGATTCTTGGTGTCGCTGCTGTTCTACTTCTTGCTGGTGTTGGATTTCGGCTACTTGGGCTGCCGATCGCGGTTCGTAGCGATCGCCCTTTTGTTTGAAATACAGTTTATCAGTTGACAGCAAACAGTAAGCTGCATAACATTGCGCCGGAGTGCGATCTGAAAATAGTAACATTGCCAGGGCTTCGGGGTCTGTATTTTCTCCGTCATCCACTAGCAGTTCCCAAGCCACTTCAAGACTCGATGGATCTGAGTAACCTTCTACTTCTTTAAGAAATTTGGAAATGTCGGAGGGTTTGTAAGTTTCTCCGACTGTTTCGTAGCTGATTTGTTTGGGCGGTATGCTGTGCGGTTGACCGTTTTCGTCTACGACAACCCAGTTTTTCTTGCCGTCGGGGCGATCGGCAACTGCCAGACGACGGTCGCCGTGCACTCTAAATTCTACTAACGTTCCCTTCTCCACTTGGCAGCTTTATTATTTTATATTTGATATTTTTACTATTACCATTTATCTGGTTACGATGTGGGATTTTAGATTTTGGATGTTGACATTTTTTACATCAATTGTTAAAAATAACATCTAAAAAGTTATGCTTTTCATCCTTTAATCTTTAACTTTTGAGATTTTGACTAAGACTTACGCAGCAGCGACTAAATACAAAATATTGCGATCGATTAGCGACCATCGCTGGCGACAAAAAGACGTTGTTTTCGCGTAAGTCTTATTTCCAGTCCAAAATCTAAAATCTAAAATCCAAAATCCAGTTAACCTTCTTGGTTTACGAAGGGCATCAAAGCTACAATTCTTGCTCTTTTGATGCTACGAGTCAGGTCGCGTTGCTGTCTTGCCGTCAAACCGGTAATCCGGCGGGGCAAAATTTTAC
This sequence comes from Microcoleus sp. N9_A2, assembly GCF_036701775.1. Taxonomy (NCBI): domain Bacteria; kingdom Bacillati; phylum Cyanobacteriota; class Cyanophyceae; order Oscillatoriales; family Microcoleaceae; genus Microcoleus; species Microcoleus sp. N9_A2. The sequence continues at coordinate 76,982 of NZ_JAUBRH010000004.1, forward strand.
CGCGTTCTGTGACGTATTTTTTGAGCAAATCGACATCTTTGTAGTCGATCGGGTCTCCTGGTTTGATTGGCGAAACGCGCCGGCGAAAGTAAGTCATGGTTTGTTCTTTGTTGACTGTTGACTACTGTTAACTGTTAGTTCCTAGTTATTAGCCGTTAGTTGCTAGCCGTCAGGAAAGCATTTGTTAGTTATCTGCTGTTCGCGGGTCAATATCAATTGCCAACTACTGATGACTGATGACTAATGACTAATGACTAATGACTATTTGATCTCTTTGTGGCCAGTGTGCTTGTTGCAATGCGGGCAGAACTTTTTGAGTTCCAGCCGCGCCGTCGTGTTGCGACGGTTCTTGGTCGTGGTGTACCGAGACACGCCTTTGGAGCGTTTGCTCGCGTTGGTTCGGCACTCAGTACACTCTAGGGTAATTATGATGCGGACGCCTTTAGCCATAATTCTAAATAAATTTCGACTAATTTAAACACAATTTATTATCTTCTCACATTGCTCTGCACTTGGTCAAGCAATCTTCTAACTTTGATGTCGAGGGAGTAGCCGCGCTTGGTTCCGATGACCATCGTCCCGCTGAGTCGATCGTGAAAAGCTTGGGGAAAGCGGGCGGTGTCGATGAAGGCAGTGCTACAGTCGATCGCCAGCGGCAGAATCAGCAGCAAGACGGCCGCGTTGGTAGATGTGAGTCGGGCTACACCGGCAAAGGCTAGGGCGGCGCAAATGCCCAGCAATCCCTCGCGCTTGCAAAGTTTCTGCACTCCGGGAATCCGTTCGAGTCTAACATCGATAATTTTCAGGTCCAACGCCCAGCGCCCAAGACTTTGACCGTGGTTTTTCCTGACAATGGGTACGCGCAAAATCATCCACAGCAGGACAAAAAAGATGGTTTGGGCGATCAGATTAGTGCCGAGAAGCAAGCTGGGCAACCCAACTGCGATCGCGTCGATGCAGAAAGCAGCAGCGCGACGGCCGATCGATACTTTGGGCAGGAGAGGAACTAGGTCGGAACTCATGGGTCAAAAGCGCGATCGCCATTAGCTACTTTTCAATCTTAAACTGTGGAGCCGGTCGATCGGTCTAAATCAACGTCAAAACCCGCTTTTACTCAGGAATTACGAAAAAATGGTTGGACGCGCGACTTAGATGTCCAAGGTGCGGAGTCTGCAGCCTATAGATAGAATGCCAAACTTCTTGTTTCTCTGAAAAATCTGGTTTTTCGCAATTTTTAATCAAGTAAAAAAGACCATAAAAAACGGATATAATTGCTTTACCTCAAAAATAATTAGACTTTTTGTGTTGTAGCAAGACACGCTTTTTGAGTGTTTGCTAAGCACTCAGTAAACTATAAAGTAATGATAATGCGGACACCTTTAGCCATAATTCTCAATAAATTTTGACTAAGACTAATTTGAACACAATCTCTTATTTGCTTATATTACTCTGCTGTTGGTTAAGCAATCTTCTAACTTTGAGGTGGAGACAGTAGCCGCGGCGGGTTCCGACTACAATCGTCCCGCCGAGTCGATCGTGCAAAGCTCGGGGAAACCTTTTGCTTTGGGAGACGGAGGCAAACATAGCATCAAACTGCAAGGGCATTAGCAGCATAACCGGGCGATCGATATATTCGTTGTAATGTGAGTTTGCCCACAAACCTACCAAGCATGATGCCGTGCAAAGGCCCAGCAATGCCTCACGCTTGCAGAGTTGTTGCACTGCAGGAGTCCGTTGGTATTTGGTATCAACAACTCTCATCCCCAATAGCCAGCGCCCGAGACTTTGACCTTGGTTTTTCCTGACGATGGCTACGCGCATTATCATCCACAGCAGGACAAAAATTATTGCTTTAACGATAAAATTAGTGCCAAGAAGCAAGCTGGGCAACCCAACTGCACTCACGTCGATGCAGAAGGCAGCAGCGCGGCGGCCGATCGATACTTTCGGAAGCAAGGGAACTAAGTCGGAACTCATGGGCCAAAAAAGAATTACTTTGAAATGCGTAAGTCCTGTTTCTATCGTAATCGAAATCAAGGGGCTTGGAGCCGTAATGCATAGGATCAAGGCGCAGCTACATATTAATAAACCTCATCATGGCTTCCAATATCAACCAATAGAATCACCATTTCTAATAATTCCTCATTTTCCGAGAAATTAAAAATTATTCTGCAATCATATGCAACAGAACAAGACCATAATCCGGCCAACTCCCCTCCTAACTTGTGAGACTTCAAAGATGGCGTAAATGGATCATCTACCAATAGCCTTAACACCTTAGCAATTTGATCCTTTAATTGTGGATTTTTCTTTGTAATCTTGTTAAAAGACCGATTAAATCCACTACTCCAGACAACTTCCATCATCATCTCCTAGTAAATCTGCGATCAAATCATCAACGCTTCCCCTCTTTGCTGTCCCATTCTTAAAAGCTTCCATCACTTCCTGAGCATTCGCCAAAATTTCAGCCCGCCGATTCTCGATCCGTCGCTTACGGATTAACTCAAACAACTGATCCTGATCTTCTATTGATAAACTTTCGACCTGAGCGATAATTTCCTGTAAAGTCATCATACAATCTCCTATAAACTAAAATCAACGAAATATTTCGCCACCGCCAAAACCCGATCCTTAATCAAACGGCTTAATCCTTTTTCCGTCATAATATCTACCTTACAACCTAGTAGATCTTGCAAATCCATCAAGAGCATCGCCTGGGAACCAAGGCGAAATTTTCTGTAAATCATAATCCACCAAAAGGTCAGTATCACCAATCTCATCGACAACACCCCGCGCCACCGAACCAAACACCCGTACATTAAACGTCCCATGTCGCAGCGCCACCTGCAGGATATCCTCGCGCTTGGATTGTAATAACTGTTGTAGTTTCATCATACAATTTCCTCAAGCATCAATTTAATACAAACTGCGTAATGTCTCAAAATGTACGCGCGGCGAAGCTATTCCGTAGGGAATCGCCCCATCCCAAACCCCCGAAACAGCAAGCATTAATCAGACTAGCCCTCGCCATAATTGCGGCTGTTATCATCTTCAACATTCCTCACTCCTTACTTCCCGTGTTTACAGAATCCCTATCCCAAGCAACCCCGCCGCCAGAAATCCAAAACCTCCTCGCCGGCAAGGGCAGAATTGTCACAGTAGGCGACAGCATCACCGAAGCCGGGAAATACCCCGGAGGTTACGTTTGGCTGCTGCAACGCTATCTGAATGCCCTGTATCCCGATCGTAAAATCGAAATCGTCAACGCCGGAATCTCCGGTAACAAAGCCAGTGATATGCAGGCGCGTTTTCAGAAAGATGCGATCGACAAAAAGCCAGATTTAGTCATGATTAACGCCGGAGTTAACGACGTTTGGCACGCTTTCTTCGACTTCCAAAACCTCCAGTTTAATCCGCAAGGCAACTTAGCATCAGGAGTACCGCTGGCAGAATACATAGACAAAATAACCCAAATGGTGCAGGCAGCCAAAGCCGCAGGAATTAGAGTCGTCCTGCTTTCTCCTACTCCCATCCGCGAAATTTTGGACGGCCCAGAAAATCGCAGACTGCAAGAATACGTAGTAGCGATGCGAGAAATTGCCAAGCAAAACCAGTGTTTATTTATCGATTTGAATGCACCTTTTCGGGAAGTGATCGGCACCTATCAAAAACACGCCGGCAAAACTTTAAATTTGTTAGCAGCCGATGGAGTTCACCCCAATCCATCGGGATATCGAATTATTGCTTTTACTATCTTGCGCGGTTTGGGTGTCCCCGCTAAGGATATTGAAAATTTGCAGGTGAAAAATTGAGATTAGTCAGTAGTCAGTAGTCATTAGTCAGTAGTCAGTAGTCAGTAGTCATTAGTCAGTAGTCATTAGTCATTCGTTGTGATGTGATGCCCGGTTGATTCTTCCCAATTAGCAATTAGCAATTACCAATTACCAATTACTTATTCCCAATTGCCGTTATCACTCAATCGGCGGATGATACCGCTTCAACCAACAGCTACCAATAATTACCAATGCCACCACCACAATAATTTCCGTCCAAAAAAACGACAGGAAATCACTAGCAGTTCCCACAGGTGGCACTCCCGGTTGGGCGTTGCGAATAGCGGGAAAAGCAAACAGCATCACAGCAGTCCAACTCAGCATTCCCACTTCCGGCAACTTCCCAGATTTCATCACTTTTAATGCTAGCAACAGCGCCATACTTGACAGCACCCACATGATCACAATAATCACTAAAGCAAAAAATTTCACCGGAATCGAGCGAGTTGCAGAAACATCAATATAAATAAAGATTGACGAATTCTCTTCCATCGGCTTATAACTGATGTCAAAACCGGGAACATCGGCATTAAACTTAAATTCCAGCGGCACGGGATTCAGTTCAAAGGGAGCAAATTTTTTGCCAATCGAAGCCAGCGGGTCGATTGAAATAGCCACTTTAGCAATGTGCGTATCAAACGGATAATTATTAATTTTTCCCTTGACTAAGTTAAACTTTAATGCAGGGACAATCATCGGTTTGCCTTCTTTAAAGGTAATTTCCGAACCCTCTACATTTGCGCCGTTAACTGTCATTAACAAGTCTTGAGCCGGGTAAGTCGGCCCTTTTTTATAGATACCTTTGAGTTCAAACTGCAAGCGGGTTTCTAATTCGTTTTTAATCGGGTCTACCCCAATTACCGTCATTTTCACCTCAACCAAGCCTTTGGGGGCTACAGTGCTTTTTGGAGCTGGTTTGTAAGGTTCTTGGGCATTAGCATTGTGAGAGTAAATAGATAAGATAATTGCCAAGCTTACGGCGATGCTGCAAATTAAAATAAGTATTTTTTTGAGATTGAATTTGTTGACAGTTTGCATTTATGATGGATATTTTAGATTTTGAATTGTTGTTAGCCTTCCCCGCAGTCCAGTAGTTCGCAAGTCCGGCAGGGGTTTAAACCCCTGTCTCATAGCTAAAGTCGGTTAAAACCGACTGAAGAAACTTGATAAATAATCAATCGGGAGTTATACCAAATCCGGCTTAAATACCCGTTTATTTCTTAGTCCGCGTCGGCGGACTTGGTTTGTCTAGCAGCGATTTCAATCGGCGACTGTTAGTCCGCGTTGACGGACTTGGTTTGTCTAGCAGCAAATTCAATCGCCGACTACTATTATGAACCTACTAGGAACCGATAGGAAGCAGTACGTTGGGTGTAAAACTTCCGTGCAAACCGTAGGGAATGTGCTGTTTTAAATGCAGGCGCGCTACTGGCCCTTTGGTGATGTCACTAGCATCTAGAATCGCTAAGGTCGATCGATGATTAGCCGCATCATACATCAAAACTAGCAGCCAGCCGTCATCCTCCGCCATAGCATCGGGACGGGGAACAAACACAGGTTCCCCCGCAAAACCGCGCGGCGCAGCACTCCAAATTTGCTGCTCTCCTGTCTGGAAATCCATTTTAAGAATAGCTTGCAAAGGAGCATTTCCCGTCGGAGCATCCGCAGCGCCGATATAAAGATATCGGTAAGGCTGTCCGACGTTGTTGGGATGCAATGTCGGAAACTCACAGCACCGAGTTTCAATTACTTGATGGTTGACAGTTTTTTCGTTCAAATTTAACTTAAACCGCCACAATTCCCCCGCTGGAATACTGTCAAAATCAAGCTCGCGAAAATCGCCGTCCGCTTCTACGGTTGGGAATGAGTCGTAGCAAACTGAGTCAACAAAAATTTCGCCGTTTTCTTCCCAGGCGTTGCAGTGGTGGAAGACAAAACAAGGTTCGGTTTCTAATATCTTCACCTCGTCAGTGCCGTTGCGGGGAATTAAAATTGCTTGGGTTGGCTTGTTTGGGGAAAATTGAATGCACTGGGCCGCACTCCGAAATCCTAACAGGAAAAGTAGGGGATTAAAGCTGACGGGATTTTGGAAGAATATGCAGTAATTCGGGGTAATTACCATGTCGTGCAGGAAGGCAAAACCCGGTATTGCATGGGCGTGTTTCTGCAATAATTTGCCGCTTGCATCGAGTTCGTAAATGGTAATTGTACTTGACAAACCGGGCTTGACGGAAAAGTTGACTAATCTGTCTCCGGCTCCATTTTTGCCTTTTTCAATTCTGGGGTGGGCTGCGAAGGCTTCACCTGGTTCTAAGATGCCGTCTAGGGTGTCTAATCCGAGTGTTTCTAGGCTGTGGGGGTCTAGTCTGTAGGGCTGTGCTGCTTCCCAGAGTGCTAGCAGTTTGTCGCCCCAATAAATGATGTTGGTGTTGGCTATGTTTTTGATTTTGACATCAAAGATGTTGGCTAGCCAGCCACCCGGTTTCTGTGTGCCGAAAACGCCTCGGTGCAGGATTTTTCCGGATTTTTGTTCGGCGAGGTAGCCTTCGGTGCGGACGAATCTGTTGCGGAAGTGGGCGCGGCCTTCGGATATTGCGATCGCACAAACCATCCCGTCGCCGTCAAACGGGTGATGGATGCGCTGGCCGTTGACATCTAGCAAACCGGGCCCGTTGCGAAAGAATGTGCCTTGCAAGCCTTCTGGGATTTCGCCTTCGATGTCGTCAATCCAGTAGTCGGATTCGCTGGGTTGGGATTCGTAGCCGCGCTGCCAGTCTTTGCGCGTGTATGATGGTTTTTGGGCGGGTGTTTGGGGTTGGGAAGTTTGTAAGTTTTGCATGGGTAGAATAAGTTTTTATTGATTTAACCGCAGAGGGCGCAGAGGGCGCAGAGAGAAAGAAAGAAAGTAAGAAAAAAGGAGATGAAAGGAGATTAAATCAAACTAGAAAGATATTCGCAGTCAATTTTGTTCCTTCTTCCTTCTTCCTTCTTCCTTCATTTGCGTTAGTCGGATCGGCGACTTTCTGACCTTACTGTCGGTACTAAGTCGGGAAAGTATTCGGGTATGAAGTTCTGTCCGCTTTGTTTGGCACCTCCTAGTTCTGGTTGTAATAGGGGAAGTGATTGTTGATTGTTTTCGTCGCTGATTTCTGCATTTTCTGCGGGAAGCCAACTTAGGAATGGCAGGGGTAGCAGTGTGGAGAGGTTGGTGATGACTATTAGCAGCCAGAGGTTGTCGAAATTGCGATCGGTAATTCCGAGTAAGTGGGTCAAAAGTGCACCGCCTTCGTGGGACAAAAGTCCGGCTAAGTTGGTGACTGACATTAACACGGCAAATAATGTAGCTTCGACACCGGGAGGACACAATCGCGCTGAGAGTACCAGCACTGGCATATAGGCAATTTGTCCGATTACTGTCAGGATCAGGCTGTCTCCGATGCTGAACCATTGATCGTCAATTCCTAAAGCTCGGTTGGCATGAGTTACTAATAATAATGTAGTCATGCCCAATGCAGCCGCAATGACGGTTGACCAGCCGAAAATTACTCGAAATGGAACTGTTTTGAGGAATCGCTGAAACAGCCAAATGCCGAGGAGGGAGGCAATGCTGGTGACGAGGCGTACTCGACCGAGAAATTCTGGTTGAAAGCCTAGTTCGTTTGTGGTAAAGAAGAAGAAGGCTGAGTCCGAGCTTGGGGTGGCTTGCCACAGGAAGAGAAAGGCGGTGGGCAACCAAATTGTTTTTTGGGTAACAGCTTGCCGCAATTGTTTTAGTTGGTCTTTGACTGTGGCAAAGTCGGTTTTTTTGTTGACTTTTTCTTCGGCAATTAACCAAGCTGTTGCTGATACGATTAGGGGGAAAGATGCGGTGATTAAAAATATGGTATGGGTGCTGAAGTGTTGCAGCAAAGAACCGCTGAGGTAGGCGGTGATTAGTCCGCCGAGGGCTGATGCGCCCCAGGATAAGGATTGTAGGGAACCTGCGTCGGCGACGGATTCTTTTCTAGCTCTTTCGACTATTAGGGAGTCGGCGATGACGTCGCTGACGGCGAGGGAGAGGGAACTCAGGGCGATCGCCCCTGTGGCGGCCAGTGGCGTGTGTACAATTGTTGCGAGGCTCACCCATGCTGACGTGCCCAAGAGCCCGGAGAGGACGATGTAAGGTCGTCTGCGGTAGCCGAATATGGGCAAACCGTCCGACATGAAGCCGAACAAGGGTTTGATAATCCAAGGTAGGGCGACAACACCCATCATTGCTGATACTTCGGCCGGAGTCATGCCAAGATCGTCTTTCAGGAAGAAGCTGACGGCTAAGCGAGCTAGTCCGAGAATGCCTTGGACGAAGTAAATCAGTAAGATGGCTATGAGTTCGGGGGTTGGCTCATTCCCAAAGAATACTTTTTCTTTTAAAGATTCTTTGAGTTTGCTGGCGCCAGAGGGTGAAAGAAGCATTTTTGCAATATTTCTTAATGAATCTAAATATTATATAACACATTCTTAATGGGTTGCGGAAACTGTCGGAGGTGGGATGTTAGGGTGAGGAGCGACTGCAAGCGGGTATAAAATTGTGATGAGCCTGGATTTAAGGACTTTTTGCGATCGATGAAAGCAGAAATTAGAATTGTCTCTCTGGCTGTGGTTTTGGTTTGAGGATTGGGGGCTAATTTAGCTTTATGGCTCAGGGATTTCGATCGGTTTCTGTAGATGGCGTTGATGCGCCTGCTGATTTGTTTGAAAGAAACAAAAATAAGGTTTTTCAGTGGCCTGTGGTGATTACTTTTCGCAGGGGAGAAGGCCTGCAAGCGGTGACGGGAAATCATGCCGAGCAAATTATGATTGCTGATTTTCCGGGTAAGCCTTGGCTGCGGATTTTAACGGATCGGGGTAATTGTTTTGTGCGGACTAATTCGGGAAAATTCTACTACTTTGAAATTTTTGGAATAATTAACCGCGAAGACGCGAAGTACGCGAAGCAAGAAAAGAAAGAGATGTCACAAATACTGAAAGGAGTATTTTATGATTGTGAATCCTGAAAATGTGCCGGATATTACAGGCTCTAAATATCCCCTGCAATTTCAATCTGCGGTGGCGGGAAGGGTGAAAAAACGCTTGGGCGATGCTGCCGGATTGCAGAATTTTGGGGTAAATTTGGTGAGACTTGCGCCGGGAAGTTGTTCTGCTCTGAGACATTGGCACTCTCGTCAAGATGAGTTAGTGTATGTTCTGGAAGGGGAGATTACTCTGATTTCTAATGCGGGTGAGGAAGTGCTGCAACCGGGTATGGCGGCGGGTTTTCGGGCGGGTGATGCTGATGGGCATCGTTTGGTTAACCGCACGAATGCTGTTGTTGTTTATCTGGAAGTTGGCGATCGCACTCCGGGAGATTCAGCAAATTATCCCGATGATAATTTAATTGCTAAAGCTAGCGACAATGGTTGGATTTTTACGCACAAAAACGGCGAGATTTATCAGGAGTAAAAAATCATGAGTCAAGTCAATCTTTGGACTTCGGCGGAACACGCTTTGTGGTATCTTGCTAAGGCTGATGGAATTCCTCACCGCACTGAGGGTGAGGCGGTTTTGTTGGAGGAGGTGCCGCAAACTGTGCGCCGGATTCTGGATGTGGGTACGGGTGATGGACGGTTGTTGGGTTTGCTGAAGTGCGATCGACCAAATGTTCAATGTGTGGCGATCGACTTTTCGCCGACAATGCTGGAAAAAGCCAGAATTCGCTTTGCTGATGACCAGAATGTCACGGTAATCGAGCACAATTTTGACGAACCGCTGCCGGATTTGGGCAAGTTTGATGCGATCGTTTCTAGTTTTGCGATTCATCACGTAAAGGACGATCGCAAATTTGCCCTCTACACCGAGATTTTCGAGCTTTTGGAACCCGGAGGCATTTTTGGCAATTTGGAACACGTAGCGTCCCCAACAAAGGCTTTACACGAGAAGTTTCGAGAGGCGCTGGGTATTAGCGATTCGCCGGACGATCCGTCTAATAAATTGCTTGATTTGGAAACACAATTGCGCTGGTTTAGAGAAATTGGTTTTGGTGAGGTAGATTGTTATTGGAAGTGGCGGGAACTGGCTTTATTAGTTGGGGTGAAACCTGTTTAGCGGTAAGTATGGGTAGGGACACGGCACTGCCGTGTCCCTACCCATATCACATACAATCTGTATAGGGTGCGTGAATAAATTAAATTAAATCCGGTACTTGAGGTTTAATTCGCCGCTCGTACCAGTTCATTAACGGGGTGGAACTAATGCCGTGCAGAATCACAGAAAGTACGATGGTTGAAAAGGTAATCCAGGCAATTTTCTCGCCTGTTTCTCCTTTCAAACCGTGACCTAAAGCATAGGTAAGATAATAGATAGAACCGACCCCGCGAATGCCAAACCAACCGCACAGCAAGCGGCTGGCTGGATGTAAAGGACTGCCGATCGTACTGATCCAAGCTCCCACAGGCCGGATAAAAAAGATTAACAATCCAGCTACTAAGAGCGAGTAGCCTCCATAAGCGAGCATAGGTTTTAGGCGCAGGAGCGAACCTAAGAGTAAAATAGTTCCTACTTCCATTAACTTTTCAATGCGCTCGGTAAAGTGCAGTTGGGAAAGCGGTTTTTCTGGGTTGCGGTAACTCCGCTGCACCACAATTCCTGCTACAAAAACTGCGAGAAATCCGTAGCCGTTGACTACTTCTGTGAGGGAATATGCGATCAGAATTGTGCTGAGAGCAATGAAATCTTCCATTAATTGATCTGCCTGTCGATAGTGTTGGAGTTGGCGATCGATCCAGGTGACGGCTTTCGCTACTAAAATGCCCATCACGAGACCTGCGGCGATCGCCCAAATTAAGTCAACTGCTGCCCATTGCGAAAACCAGTTCGACAAATTGTCATCTTTCATCGCATAAATGCCGAAGTAAACAAAGGGAAAAGCTAAAGCATCGTTCAAACCGCCTTCGGATGTTAAGCCAAAGCGCAATTCATCGCGATCGTCTATATTTGCTAACTGAACTTCTGAGGCTAAAACAGGATCGGTGGGAGCGAGAATTGCTCCCAATAAAATTGCCGCCCCCCAATCTAATTTCACAAACCAATGACCGACAGCCGCAACCGCAAAAATAGAAATTGGCATTAAAAAACCTATCAGCCGCGCTGTGGAATTCCAAGCCCAAAGTTGCAGCGGGCGATTCATTTTTAAGCCGCAACTGAATAGAGAAACAATAACTACAAATTCTGCAAGTCTTTCCAAAAATTGAGCGTCGGGGCGCAATTCAATCAGCTTGGAGCCGTAGGGCCCCAATCCGATACCGACAACTAGATAAATTAAGGCATAAGATACAGGGAATCGCGAAATCCATCCGGAACCCAAAGTGACGGTCAGCAGGAGGATGCCAATAGCTAGCAAATCGAGAATGTAAATATCCACCATAGCGATCGCACTTTTAATTAGGTTTAACAAGTGCGATTTTGGCATTTAAAAGCTTTTGACGCATCTACCAACCGCTAGAGTCTGTTATCCTCCGAAAGTTATATTTATTTGTTATCTGTTATCTGTTATTTGTAACAAATGACTAACAACTGCCAACTAACAACTGCCAACTAACAACTGCCAACTGACTAATGACTTTTTTCGGTAGCAATGATGTGCAAATCTACGTGTTTGAGCGATCGCACTAACTGTTGAGTCAAAGAACCCCGCAGCAGCAATTTCCACCGCGATTGCTGGCTTTCACCGATCACAATTTGAGTAATGCGATACTCTTTAGCTACATCGGAAATTGCTTTGGCTATTTTATTACCGTTGACTCGCAAAAATTGTCCGTTAAATTCCTGACAGAGTTTCTCACAAGTTTCAACGTGCAAGCTTTCTGCTTTTGTTAAAAATTTGTCTGGATCGTTAACAAACAAAGCATAAAAGGGAGCATTCATGTAGTTAGCAATCCTCCCGCCCCGCCGCAGCAGTTGCAAGGAATTGGGATAAGTCGAGACGCATACTAAAACTCGTTCGTGAATGTTGCAATATTGACCTTTTAAAGTTGCTGCGTCCTCTTCAACGTTGTCTGCAACTTCTCGCAGGGCGAGTTCTCGCAAAGCAATTAAATGACGGCGCTGGAAAAAGTTTTTTAAAGATTGTTCAATTTTTTCGGGTGCATAAATTTTGCCTTCTCGCAACCGTGTCTCTAAAGTTTCCGGTGTGACATCGATAACCACTACTTCGTCAGCTTCTTCTAGAATGCGATCGGGAATTCTTTCTCGGACTACAACTCCGGTAATTCGCGCTACTAAATCGTTGAGGCTTTCGATGTGCTGAATGTTGAGGGTAGAGAAAACATCAATTCCAGCATTCAGAACTTCTTCGACATCTTGATATCGTTTTTCTCGCTGAGAACCGGGAATATTTGTATGGGCGAGTTCGTCAATTAATGCTAATTGGGGGCGGCGCAATATGACGGCTTCCACATCCATTTCGGCGAGCATTTTTTCGCCGCGCAGCATTTGTTTTTGCGGCACTATTTCTAATCCTTCTCCTTTTTCGGCGGTTTCTTTTCGCCCGTGGGTTTCTAACAGTCCGACAACCACATCAATGCCTTCTAATTTGAGTCGATGCCCTTCTTCCAGCATTCGGAAAGTTTTGCCCACACCGGGGGCCATGCCGATAAATATTTTGTGTTTTCCCCGGCGGGTGCGATCGCAAGTGCGGTAGGTTTGGGCATAAATCGCGTCTGAATTGTTGGTGAGTTCGCTAGAGTGAATCATAGCTTAATAGATAAGTTGGCAGTTGGCAGTTGGCAGTTGGCAGTTGGCAGTTGGCAGTTGGTATTTGGCAGTTGGTATTTGGCAGTTGGCAGTTGGCAGTTGGTAGTTGTTAGTTGTTAGTTGTTAGTTGTTAGTTGTTAGTTGGCAGGAAAACAGTTGTTAACAGTCAACAGTCAACATTCAACATTCAACATTCAACAGTCAACAGTCAACAGTCAACAGTCAACAGTTAACAGCTAACAATTCCCTAATGACTACTGACTACTGACTACTGACTACTGACTACTGACTACTGACTACTGACTACTGACTCTAAATTATTGTAAACTGTCGAGAGCTAAATTTAGTTTGAGGACGTTAACTCCAGGTTCGCCGAAAATTCCGAGAAATCTGCCGTCTGTATTTTTGGATACCAAAATTTCTACTTGATTGAGATTGATCGATCGCACTTTTGCTATCCGCTCAATTTGCGCCCTAGCTGATTCTACGCTAATGTGCGGATCGAGGCCAGAACCCGAGGTGTAAACTAAATCCGCCGCAGGTTTGATGCCAGCTTGGTTGAGGCGGGCTAATTCTACTTCCACGCCTTGAAAACCATCTTTCTCATTACCTCGCTTCAGCAAATCAGAGTTACTGGGAGCAAGGTTGCTAGCTCCCGAAACGCCAGTTCTTTGAGTTAAATTATCTGCCTTTGTTTGGTCGAAATCAGTAGCTGCAAAGCTGCTGTAAGTTGTGGTGCTGGGGCGGCTCCAAAAATATTTATCCGAACTGAAAGATTGACCGATTAAGGATGAACCGACTACAACTCCCTGCTTAGTAAGCAAGCTGCCGTTGGCCTGCGAGTTGAAAGCGAGTTGACCGATTGCTAGCATTATCAAGGGATAAATAATAGCCGTGATTCCCCACAAAACTAAAGTGACGCGAATTGCTCTGATTAATTCTCTCATAAATTACCTCAATTAAGGAAGAAGGAAGTTCGGCAACGGATTATGTAACGGATGTAACGGATGTAACGGATGTAACGGATTTTGTAAGGGGTGTAATGGATGTTTGCTTAAAATCTTTCCGGTTGGAAAATTACAGTAAACAAATAAACTGCGAGTCCGATGATTACTAAACCCAAAAGGCTTAAACCCCATGCAGCTTTTTTAGTTAAACCTTCATCCGTAGCGGCATACACAGCGGGAGCTATTATCAAGTTAAAGCACATTACTAGAAATAGCTGCACCGGGATTGGGTGGCGTTTACACAGCATTTCTCCTAACTCAACGATGTCTTGAAAATCTCTAAGCAAAACATCATTCAGCAAAGCGTTTCGTTTCATGATTTTTCCTTTTTTTTACATTAAATTGCTTGACAATTTGAAATGAGCATCGACGAGGCAGAGCCTGGGAACGAGTCTGTTAAGCTTGCTCTGGTCGATCGCGCAGTGCATTGCGAAACTCAACTACAGCATCGTATTGATCGGGGATATTTGCACAACGAACGAACAATGTTAAATCCAAATCAGGTAGCAATTCACTGCGATCGACTTGTTTGTATTCTTCGTCTTGCAAACGGTACACGGCTAGCTTGCCTTTTCTCCAAAACCACACTTCGGGAACCTTGACTCGCCTGTAGATTTCCAGAGTATTTACTCCGCCGCTGGTGACAACTACTTCTATTACAATGTCGGGAATCTCTTTCTTAGTTTCCAGATTGAATGATTCATCAGGCTCTTTCCTTCCTCCTAGTTGGATACTGCCGAGAGTCTTGCTACCACGCTTGTAAAATCGGATGTTTGCGTGTTGAAAATAAGCAAGCAGTAAGAGACTGATAGTGCTTTTACCATCTTCATGTTCTTCTGAAAGAGGAGACATAATATCTAAGGTTCCATAGAGGTAGGCTAGCCGCACATTTGGAAAATCTTCTAATGCTGCTTCTATTGCTTCCAATTTCTCCCAGCTAACATCATAAAGCGTGAGGCACTGGTTGCTTTCACTGACTGGTTTATCCAAAAGTTGAGGATTCATAGGTCATTTTGCAATGAGTGGTTTTCAGATGAGCGTCGAGGCAGAACCTCTAAATCTATTCTATCCATTAAATCTCGTACTCTGCTCGCTACCGAACCTCTATGCTAGCCCGACTGCGGTAATCAACACATCGATTATTTTGATGGCGATAAACGGCGCGACTGCTCCGCCCAATCCGTAGATTAAAATGTTCCGCTGCAATAGTTGATTTGCTGTCAGCGGTCGAAATTTTACCCCGGTTAATGCTAGGGGAATCAATGCGGGAATAATTAAAGCATTGTAAAATAATGCGGATAAAATTGCTGATTGACCGCTCGCTAAACCCATGATGTTTAAAGCGCCAACTGGGGCAAACATTGCGGGAATAATGGCAAAATATTTAGCGATGTCGTTGGCTAGGGAAAATGTAGTCAGCGCACCGCGAGTAATCAGCAATTGTTTGCCAATTGTCACTAAGTCAATGAGTTTTGTGGGGTCAGAATCTAAGTCCACCATGTTTGCAGCTTCTTTGGCCGCTTGGGTTCCAGAATTCATCGCGAGTCCGACGTTTGCTTGGGCTAGGGCGGGTGCGTCGTTGGTTCCGTCTCCCGTCATTGCTACTAATTTGCCTTCTGCTTGTTGCTTGCGAATTACTTCGATTTTGTCTTCTGGAGTTGCTTCGGCAATGAAGTCGTCAACTCCGGCTTCGTCGGCAATTACTGATGCTGTAATTCGGTTATCTCCGGTGAGCATGATGGTGCGAATTCCCATTTTTCGGAGTTGGTCAAACCGATCGCGAATTCCCGGTTTAATCACATCTTTCAAATAGATAATTCCGTAGGTGTCGCTACCTTGACAAACAGCTAGCGGCGTGCCTCCCAAGCGCGAAACTCGCTCGTAAGCTTCATCGAGATCCGGGCCGAAATTGCCGCCGCGCGATCGCACAAAACCCTTCACCGCATCCACCGCACCCTTGCGAACCTCCGTACCATCGGGTAAATCGGTACCCGACATCCGGGTTTTTGCCGAAAAATCCAGCCCGGTTGCGTTAGCGCGATCGAATTTTGCTGTAGCGCCCAACTTTTCCGCCAAACGGACGATCGACTTTCCCTCTGGAGTCTCGTCAAACACGCTAGCAGCCAGCGCCACACTCGCAACCTGATCCAGCGAGTGACCGTTGACCGGAATGAATTCCTCAGCTAAACGGTTGCCCAGCGTGATCGTCCCCGTTTTGTCCAAAATCAGTGTATTCACGTCACCGCAAGCCTCTACGGCGCGCCCAGAGGTCGCTATGACGTTAAATTGAGCAACGCGATCCATCCCCGCAATGCCGATCGCGCTCAACAAACCGCCAATGGTTGTTGGAATCAGCGCCACCAGCAGCGAAATCAGCGTTACCACGCCCACGGGAGTTTTCACGTAATTGCCGATCGGCGGAATCGTTGACACCACAATCAAAAACACCAGAGTCAGCACCGCCAGCAGCACCGTCAGCGCGATCTCGTTCGGCGTTTTCGAGCGTTCAGCGCCCTCCACCAGCGCGATCATCCTGTCCAAAAACCCCTTACCGGGGTCGGCCATCACCCGCAGCGTCAGTTCGTCGGAAAGGATGCGCGTCCCGCCGGTAACGGAACTGGCGATGTCCGAACCCGGTTCCTTGAGCACTGGGGCGGATTCGCCGGTGATCGCAGATTCGTCCACAGATGCGACACCTGCGATCACTTCGCCGTCAGCGGGAATGACATCGCCTGCGATCACTTTAATTTGATCGCCGCGTCTCAGGGCTGTCGAACTTACTTCTTGAATTAAACCGTCTGGTAAGAGTTTGCGGGCTGTGGTGTCGGCTTTGGTCGATCGCAGCGCGTCTGCTTGCGCTTTGCCGCGCCCTTCTGCTACCGCTTCGGCAAAATTAGCAAATACCAAAGTGAAGAACAAAATAAAGGTGACTAAACCGTTGAAAACTCTCTGATTTTCGCCGGGAACCGGGCCGAACAGCGTGGGGTCGATCGTTAATAATGCAGTCACAATTGTGCCAACCCACACCACAAACATTACTGGATTTTTCAGCATCACCCGCGGGTTTAGCTTGACAAAAGCTTCTTTGAAAGCTCTTTGATAAAGCCCTTTTGTATTTGCTTTGGGGGTATGTTTGCGAGACTCGCGAGGGCCTCTGGAACGGGAGTTTTTCTGAGAATTAGGGGTATTGGAAGAAGCCATAATTTGGATTTTTAATGAACCGCAGAGGACACAGAGAACACGGAGAAAGAGGAGGGTGAGATTGACAATTTTTCGCTATTGAGGTGGAGGAGTTGGTGTTGCTTCGGGTGTTGTCGCTTCTGGTGTTGGTGTTACTAAAGGCGAAGGCGTTGCTAAAGGCGAAGGTGTTGCTAAAGGTGGCGCAGTTATCGGTGCTGGTTCCAACTTAGCGCTGCTCATTTCAAATCCTTCTGCAATTGGCCCCAAAGCTAGGACAGGGAAAAATGTCAGCGCGCCCAGAATTATGATTACTCCTGCGGTTACGCTGGTGAATAAAATGGAATCGGTTCTTAGTGTTCCGGTTGTTTCGGGAACCAGTTGTTTGTTTGTCATGCTGTCAGCTAGCAACAGCATTGCAACAATTGGAACGTAGCGCCCTAAAAGTAAACTAAAACAGGTGCTTAAATTCCACCACAGTCCTGTTGCTGCGGGTTGAGAATCTCCTAATCCTTCAAAGCCTGAACCGTTGTTAGCTGCGGCTGAAGCGTATTCGTACATCACCTGGGAAATGCCGTGGAATCCGGGGTTGCTGATGCCGCTCAAGCTGTCGGTAAATGCGAGTGTAATTGCGCCGGGGATTAAAACTGCGATCGGGTGAACTAACAAAACCACGCTGGCTAAAACAATTTCCTGCTTTTCAATTTTACGTCCCAAAAATTCGGGCGTTCTACCCACCATCAATCCTGTGAGAAATACGCTCAAAATCAGGTAAACAAACAAGTAAGCTGTTCCGGTTCCTTGTCCGCCCCAAACAATTTGCAGAAACAAGTTAGACAGAGTAGCAAAACCTGCGGGAGGCATTAAAGAATCGTGCATTCCGTTCACGGCGCCGCACATTGTGCCAGTTGTAGTCACGGCCCAAAGTACAGTTTCTGCCCAGCCAAATCTAACTTCTTTACCTTCTAAATTTGGTTGCAGCGAACTCAGTAAATTATTGACTTGAGGATTGCCTTGATATTCGCCAATTGCGGCAGTGCCAATCAAGACAACATAAATTATAAATACCATCCAAAAAATCAGCCATCCCTGCTTTTTGTTGTTGGCAAATTTGCCGTAGGTGTGAATGAATGCTGCTGGGATGCAAACCATTGCTAGGATTTCCAGCAGGTTACTAAAAGGGTTGGGGTTTTCAAAGGGGTGAGCAGAGTTAACCCCGAAAAATCCGCCGCCGTTTTCTCCTAGTTGTTTGATACTTTCAAAGTGAGCTACTGGGCCGCGGGCAATAACTTGGGTGCTGCCTTCTAAGGTGGTGGCAACTTGTGGCCCCGCGAGGGTTTCGGGTACTCCTGAAATCAGCAATAGCAACGCGATTATTAAAGATAATGGCAGGAGAATTCTGGTAATTGATTGAATTAAATCGATGTAAAAGTTACCTAACGGGCGGCCGGTCAGTCCCCGAATAAAGGCGATTCCTACTGCTAAACCTGTGGCGGCTGAGGTAAACATTAAAAAACCCAAAGTTAACTGCGATAGATAACTATATGTTGTCTCGCCGGAGTAATGCTGTTGGTCGGTATTTGTGAGGAATGAAATTGTTGTGTGTAGGGCGGTATCCCAGGTTGGTGCGCTGAGGCTGGTGGGATTTAAAGGTAGCACTCCCTGAAGCATGAAGATTAGAAAAACAAATATGCCCATTGCTACATTGCTGTATAATAGCGATCGCGCATATTGCCAGCCTGTCATGGAATCTACAACACGGATGTTGCCGGCTTTATAGATGAGTTGTTCTACTGGTTTAATGGCGGGATCGAGGATGGTTGGTTCTCCCATGTACACCCGCGCCATGTAGTTGCCGAAGACGGGCGTGATCGCTATTAAAATGATTAGGGTTAATCCGATTTGAGTTAATCCTTGCAGCATAACTTAGTTAAAAAATCCTCGTTGTTGAATAAATGCGCTTCACTTCTCGGAAAATGGCTTCGGGAAGAAGTCCACAAAACGGGGTGAGTTTTCTTTAAGGTTACTTCTAGTTCGCAGCCTATCGCCCGATTAATTGCTACTGCTAAAATACGATCTCCGCAGAAAATCGTTGGAATTTCGCTGGCTATAATTAATCGGTTTTCTCTTGTTAATCCCAAGCAATAGCAGTTGTCGGGCAATTGTATGGCACTTAGTGCTAGGCCGCAATAACTGCTGTTGAATTGGATCGGTACTTGAATGAGTTTTGGTTCTGCAAAGCTCATGAACGACTCCCGTAGGCCGCAAGGTTAGGTTTACTTTTATTGATTACTCTACAGAATTTTGGGGTGTTTGATAATTAGTCTTAAGATATAAGTTACTGTTTAGAATTTATGCTTGTATGCTATATACTTTTACTAATAGGCGAATGTTTAGATGATGTTTGAAGTCTATACTTGCAGGTATAGATACTGTGTAAACGCTGTTTTTTGCGGGACAATGTACTGAATATTTCATATTGTTTCCGCTTGCATCGGAATGATTTAACCTTATTAGTACACAGAGTACACAGAGGGAGAGAATATATATCTGAATCATTCCGATGCTACCGGATTTGATATCAGGACTTATCTCAAATCCTCTCTTAATCGAAATAGTGAATTCACTGTTGACTGTTGACTGTTGGCTGTTGGCTGTTGACTGTTGACTGTTAACTGTTGACTGTTAAGATCATGTATGAGTGCAACCGGAATTGATATTACGCACTCCGACTCAAAAAATCGGGTTTTTAGCGCAATTAGAGGCTAAAATTGAGTTTTTTCGTAAAAAGCCAGGTTTTTGAGGGTCAATTCTTTCGGGACTGGTCATTTTAAAATGGATTGATTAGGAATGTTTAAAAGCTTATTAAAAATCCCCAAAAATGTACTACTTCAAGAGAAGTATTTGCGCGGAAGATGGTCGATCGCCATTTTGTTTGCTATTGTGATCGCGCTGGAATTTAGCACTCCCTCTGAGTATCTGTTTGGATACTTATACACGGGGCCGATTATACTGGCCAATTCGCGCTTGAGTCGGTTGGGGAAATTACAAATTACGCTGATAGCGGCAGCTTTGACTCTGTTGAATGTGTTTATCCCTCCTGGAGAAACGATCGCCCTAGCAACTTTTGCAAATAGAGCGATCGCAGTTATGGCTTTGGGAGTGACGGGATATTTGAGCGATCGCAACCAGCAGTACCAAGAAGCGATCGCTCTTGCTAAAGCTCAGTTGCAGTCGCAGCAGCAGCTAGCCAGCATCCGAGAGGATTTTGTCTCTACTTTGACTCACGACTTGAAAACGCCGATGCTGGGGGCGATAGAAACAATTAAAGCTTTTAAATCGGCAAAATTTGGCGATGTTACTCCCAGTCAGCAAAAGGTTCTCGAAACAATGGCGCGATCGCACAAAATGTCGCTACAATTAGTAGAAACCCTGTTAGATATTTATCGTAACGATACTGAAGGTTTGAAACTGCAACTTGCTCCTGTAAATTTAGTAGCTTTAGCAACAGAGGTAATTGCCACACTCGCAGATTTATCGGCGGCGCGTCGAGTTTATATTAGTACGAGTTACGGAGAGTCAGATTTCCGTCGCTCTTTGTGGGTAAACGGCGATGCAGTCCAACTCCAGCGCGTTTTTGTTAATTTGCTAACAAACGCGCTCAACCATTCTCCCCGAGGCGGCAAAGTAGAAATTGTGATGGCATCTCATTCAAATTATCAGGTAGTGAAAGTGAGCGATAGCGGGTTGGGAATTACCGCAGGGGAACTCTCGCACCTATTCGAGCGTTTTTATCAAGGAAATAGCGATCGACAAGCTAAAGGATCGGGATTGGGATTATACTTATCTCGCCAAATTATTGACGCGCACGGCGGTATAATTTGGGCAGAAAACAAATTACCCCACGGTGCTTTGTTTGGATTCCGACTACCAGCAATCTCCGCCAATGAAACCTAATTCTCCCTTACGAATTCTGCTAGTTGAAGACGACGAACTGTTTCGGTTGGGACTGCAAACTCGATTGCAGCAGGAAAGTTGCTTGCAAATAATTGCCGAGGCGGAAGATGGCGAAACTGCGGTTGAATTGACTCAAGAATACTTGCCGGATGTGGTGGTTTTGGATGTAGGTTTGCCGGGAATTGGTGGTATTGAAGCGTGCCGCCAAATTAAACAGCGACATCCAGAAATTCCCATTTTAATTTTAACATCCCATTCCCAAAAATCGTTAATTGAAAGATTGATGGCTGCGGGAGCTCACGGATATTGTCTCAAGGGAATTGCGGCGGAAACTTTGGTTTTGGCAATTCGATCGGTAGCGTCGGGCGCTTCTTGGTGGGATAAGGGCGCAACTGCGGAAATTAGGGCAGTTTTTACTCATCCTGAACCTGTGAAAGTCGGGGGAAAATCGGAAGTTTTAGACAATCCGCTGACGAAGCGAGAACAGGAAATTTTGGCTTTAGTTGCTGGTGGGAAAAGCAATCAGGAAATTGCACAAATATTGTACATTGCGCCGGGGACTGTGCGGGTTCACGTTCACGCGATTTTGCAAAAGTTAGAAGTGCGCGATCGCACTCAAGCTGCTGTTCTGGCAATTCAGAAGGGATTGGTTGCTGAAGAACTTTTGGCGATCGAACCTTAAAAAGGCAATTTGTGTACTGGAATAGTCGGTTTTTGAAATGAATTAATTGCTAAATGCGCCTCTACAAGCTAAATCTATTGCAGTTTCACGGAAAATTAATATCAGTCTCGATTGTTGATTTTATTGGTCTCCTGACTATACGGTACTACTATTGTCGATCGATGCTGACAACATTAATGAAGTTTGACATTGCACAAGTTTAACCTCAAAGCTAAGACGATGCAGAACTTCGTGCATTCTCTCCTACGGCCGCCCCGCAAGTTTGCAACTAGGCGCGATCGACCTAAACTTGACAATACTGGTTTATTCAGCGTACCACTCGCGATCGTACTCTTTAGGACAACTGATTTTTACGTCGGCGGGGGCTGCGATCGGCCGTGCTACTATTAGTTTAAACCTCAGAGACAATGGTCGTATCGATACTTCGGCTACCCAGCTTTCGTCATTAACGTCACCAACCAGCAACCAGTGGCACAACCAGACAGTTACAGTATTCCCCACGACAAGGTATTCAATCTGCCAGCCCCCGGAGTCCTAGCCAACGACGACGACTTCGACGGCGACGCCTTGACTGCCAAACTGCTATCCACGCCAAACAATGGCAAGCTAAATTTCAACAGCGACGGTTCCTTCAGC
Organism: Microcoleus sp. N9_A2; assembly: GCF_036701775.1. Taxonomy (NCBI): domain Bacteria; kingdom Bacillati; phylum Cyanobacteriota; class Cyanophyceae; order Oscillatoriales; family Microcoleaceae; genus Microcoleus; species Microcoleus sp. N9_A2. The sequence goes on from NZ_JAUBRH010000004.1 coordinate 99,040, forward strand.
TATACTCCCAATCCCGGTTTTGCAGGCCCAGACAACTTTACCTACAGCATCAGCAACGGGGCATCGCCGTCTCCCCCCGTTCCAGTGAACCTGAATGTCATTAACTTTCCACCTGCGGGACAACCAGACAATTACAGCATTCCCCACGACAAGGTATTCAACCTGCCAGCCCGCGGAGTCCTAGCCAATGACGACGACCTCGACGGCGACCCCCTGACTGCCAAACTGGTATCAGTCCCCAACAATGGCAAGGTCAATTTCAACCCTGATGGTTCCTTCAGCTATACTCCGAATCCCGGTTTTGCTGGTTTTGACAACTTCACCTACAGCGTCAGCGATGGGGCATCGCCGTCTCCCCCCGTTCCGGTGAACCTGAATGTCATTAACTTTCCACCTGCGGGACAACCAGACAATTACAGCATTCCCCAAGACAAGGTATTCAACCTGCCAGCCCGCGGAGTCCTAGCCAATGACGACGACCTCGACGGCGACGCCTTGACTGCCAAACTGGTATCCACGCCAAACAATGGCAAGGTAGTTTTCAACAGCGATGGTTCCTTCAGCTATACTCCGAATCCCGGTTTTGCTGGTTTTGACAACTTCACCTACAGCGTCAGCGATGGGGTATTGCCCTCTCCCTCCGTTTCGGTGAACCTCAACGTCACCAAGTTCTTAATCAACCAGCCGCCGCAGGCAAATCGTGACAGTTACAACACTCCCCACGACAAGACACTCAATGTCGTAATTCCCGGAGTCCTGGCCAATGACATCGACCCCGACGGTGACCCATTAACTGCAAAATTTGAGTCAGTCCCCAAAAACGGCAAGCTGAATTTTAACCCTGACGGTTCCTTTAGCTATACTCCGAATCCCGGTTTTGTTGGCTTGGAGGAATTCAGCTACAGTGTCAGCGACGGAACTTTCACATCAGCGCCTGCTGTGATAGGTATTAATGTCACAAATCAGCCGCCGCAGGCAAATAGTGACCGTTACAACACTCCCCACGACAAGACACTCAATGTCGTAATTCCCGGAGTCCTGGCCAATGACATCGACCCCGACGGCGACACATTGACGGCCAAACTGGTATCCTTGCCAAACAACGGCAAGATCAATTTTAACCCTGACGGTTCCTTTAGCTATACTCCCAATCCCGGTTTTGTTGGGTTGGAGGAATTCAGCTACAGTGTCAGCGATGGAACTTTCACATCAGCGTCTGCTGTGATAGGTATCAATGTCACAAATCAGCCGCCGCAGGCAAATAGTGACCGTTACAACACTCCCCACGACAAGACACTCAATGTCGTAAT